>NZ_CAXAVM010000067.1:0-34558 GCF_963972345.1 uncultured Gimesia sp.
CCGCTCTGCTGACTGGCATCGGGCAGTTTGGAGCCTCCCCCAATCGCACCGCTGGTATAACCTCCATAATAGAAGCGAATCGAGTCAGGTAGAACTACAGGCGTTGCATTCGTGAAGATGCCCCCACTCGAGAAGGGCTGTTGGGGAATGAAAGAAAGTTCGCGGCAGGGGCGATCCCAGTGGATGCCGTCACGGCTGATCATCAGTTCGATATGCATCAGATCCGCTTTGGCACCGACCGCTTCGCCCCGGGCACGCAGAATCTGGTTCAGGCAGAAGTAGCAGTCGTGATAAAAGAATACGGGGGAATTATGAAATTCCGTGTTGGCAGCATCCTGATCATCGGGCGAACAGACAATTTCGGGAGCAGACCAGGTCAGAAAATCTTTGCTGCTGGAACGGGCCATCGCGTGTTTCCAGGCCAGGCCTCCATCTGGTCCATTTAACCAGCATTTTCCATAGACGGCATACTCCTTCTGTTTCGGATCGAAAAAGACGTCAACCGCATCCGACATCGAGAGTGGCAACAGCCACTGCTTGCGCATGAAGCTTTTGCGTTTGTCCCATTGCTCCTTATAAGGTTCCTCTCCCGTGAAGAGAGGCTGTAGTGTGCGTCCGCCATAAGCAGTCTGATTGAGGGGATTACGCGGCGATTTCGACCAGTGAATACCATCGGGGGAAAAAGCGGCATGCCAGCCCGGCCATTCCTGATTGTTCTCATCAGGAGAAAAATCGTAGTACAACATTTTATATCGTCGCGCGGGATCATCTTCACCGGGTTCAAACAGAACCGAATTGCAATAGCGGTCGCCATAGCCGCCTGATGCCAGCAGTACGATATTGGTTTCCGGAAATGATCCCTCCCAGGGCTTCCGATCGGTTTTAAAATCATGCAGTTTCAGCATCGGTTTCGTGAAGTGAATGCCATCTTCGGACTCAGCATAGCAGACCACACAGCGATGCGTTTTGCGCGGGTCGCGGCCTCCGGCATAGGCCTGGTACCATAACTGGTAAATTCCTGTCTCGGGATGGCGATGAATCGAAGACCAGGCGATGGCCAGTTCCCAGGGCTGGTCTTCCCGCACAACCGGATTTTCAGCATACGCTTCCGCGTGATGAAACAGGCGCCTGGTTCCCGCACGATACAAAATGTGATGATCATCCACGAGCAGCAGCGTTTTTGTTCCGGAGTTTACCTCGGCAGCATGAGTGACTTTGCCCGAACAGAACAGACAGACAAAGAACAGACTCAGCAGGAAACAGAGTTGTGTGGTTCTCAGCATCATATTGGATCCTGGAAAAAAAGTATTATTTCATGGCGTTCTCGAAGAAATCAGCGGCTTTGACCTGCATGCTGCGCATGATTTCATCCGAGTGCGCAAGGTCATTCAGCAGCAACAGTTCGCAGGGATACTGTTTATTCTGCAAATGTTCTGCCAGTTTCTGACTGTGTTGGGGAAGCACGGTGCGATCTTTCAACCCGTGGATCAGCATCACCGGAATTTTCTGGAACGTGTCGACATTCTGAATCGCCGAGTTCGCCTGATACACCTGCGGAACCTGTTGAGGAGAACCGCCATAAGCGGCGGTGACCGGTTTGGCGTACCGCGGGTTCTCTTTGATCCATTCAGCAAAGTCGGTCATGGGCATCACTGCACAGACGGAACGAATCAGGTCGGGACGATGCAGGGTATAAACGAGTGACGATCCACCCCCCATGCTGGTGCCCATGATGTGTACGCGATCTTTTGAGATCTTCTGCCCGACGAGAACCTCTGCAGTCACGCCATCCAATGCCTGTTTTGCCGCTTGATTCATGAAGTGCAGTTTACCCAGATCGGGAACGAGTACATAAAATCCGCGCCGGGCGAGTTCGCTCCGCAATTTCTGATAGGGTTCGCGGGAATAATTATAACTTTTGAGCGATCCTCCGGCACCATACAGAAAAATCAGCAGTGAAGACGATTGCGCGTTCGCTTCTGCATCGGGGTGGTACAAAAGATAAGGCGTGATCCTGCCGGTTTGTGGGTCGGAGTACTCATGCCGCGTGATCTTTTCTGAGGAAACGGCATCCGTTTCAGCCGCGATAAGCGGGGAAGAACAGATTCCGATGAGAACCGCGACCGTGATGAACAGTCGACACCAAAAGTGATTAATGAATATTTGATTCATACTGAAACTCGTTTAATGGATTTGATCACCGTTGTCAGGACTGGATCATGGTTTTGAGTTCAATTTTCAATTCGTTGAGGCGTGCGATCATTTCCTGGATGGCTCGCTGATGACGGTCCAGATCAGCCGATCCTTCACGCAGGGGATCGAGGACGATTGCTTCATATTTGAGATATTGTTCGCAGGCATACGGGACGGCAGCAGCAATCTCCGGGGGAATTGTGACCACGCCATTACAGTCACCGTGCAGCAGGTCACCGGGATGGATGGTGAGACCTCCGACTTCGACAGGCACCCCCGTGGCTTCGAAGTGACAGTAGCCATGCCCGCTCATAATACCCTGACTGAAACAGGGAAATTCGAGAGCACGAACGTTATCAATATCACGGGCCGCTCCCGAGGTGATCAGTCCAACTGCGCCAAATGTTTTGTAGGTCAGGCACATCCCATCCCCGAACGTGGCGCCGGCCGGAGGATCGTCCAGATCCTGGAAGACAACCACAGCGGGACCGGGTAAGTCCGCGAACGATTTTATCAGCCGCGCAGAGATCCCGGGGTCAACTGAACTGTCCGCTGGAACTGACGAACGAAATGTGGTCGTCACCGCGTAACCGACCATCGGCGGTAACTCGGGAAAGCAGGCGGCGATGTTTCGATCCATATAACCCGTGGCACGGGAACGCACCTCAAACAGCTCAATCGCGTTACAGACTGTCGGGGTATCAAAGCGTCGTAATTCTGCCAGGTCAGGAAGGCGATTCATATTTGTACTCAGAAATGAATTGACATCGAACAGAGAATAGATACTATTTAATCATAATAATATCTGTTGTAAATCAAAATAATGGCTCATTACGGAAAATAAATAGTATATATGTCGACGGGAATCAATTACCAGATGACCCAGTCTGATGAGCTGGCAGAGCGGATTCGACAGCGAATTCAGTCGGAACGACTTGAGGACGGGGCGTTTTTTATGACCGAATCCGATCTGGCGGAAGAATACCAGGTATCACGGACCGTCGCCCGGGAAGCGGTCAGCCGTTTGACGGCCATCGGTCTCCTGGAGGGGCGCAAACGCATCGGTCTGATCGTGCGGCGTCCCGATCCTCTGCGACTGTTGCAACTGGGGCTGCCTTCCCTGTTTGATTCCGAGCAGGATGTTTCTGAACTCTCGATGTTGCGGTATGTGGTGGAGATGGGAGCCGTCGACCTGGCGATCCGGAACGGCAGCGATCAGCAATGTCAGCAGCTTTGTGAACTGGCAGGTGAAATGGCTGCCGCGATTCGCGGTGACCAGCCAGGAAAGATTGCCGAACTGGACATCGCCTTTCACTCACTGCTGTTGCAGATGACCTCTTCCACACTGATTGCCGGCATGCAACGGGTGCTGGTGAATTTCTTTCAATCGGTGTACCAGGAATATCAGCCCGATGAAACCACTGGCGAACGAATGATCTGGGAGCATCAGGAGCTGGCGGCTGCAATTCGGGATCGCGATTCGAACCGGGCCCGCACGATGATGCAGATGCAGTCGCGAAACTGGCTGAATCTGAACAAGACGGATTGAAACTGGACCTGTTGAATATGACTGAGGAGCGACATCATGAACAAGTTCTCAAAGAGACTGTGTCAGGGAATGGCTATCCTGCTTATGGCGTCGACGCTGTCAGCAGCTGAGCCCACCGTCGAACTGCACAAAACAAAAGCAGGCACGGAATTCGCAACCTGGGGACCACTGCCTGACCAACCGAAACCAACCCTGTTCATCCTGGCGGGCACGATGGAGAGTACGCTGGGCAGTCCCTATTTTCGCCAGTGTGGAAACCAGCTGGCGAAGGCCGGCTATCTGCTGGTTTCGGTGGATATTCCCTGTCACGGCAAACAGCATCGGCCGCCGGAGCCCACGGGATTGAGTGGATGGGCTTATCGATGTGAGCAGGGGGATGACTTCGTTGCCGACAATAACGGGCGGCTCAGTCAGGTGCTGGACGAACTGATTGCCGGCGGTCAGACCGATGCAGACTATGTCGGCGTGTGTGGTACATCGCGGGGCGGTTACCTGGCGCTGCAGTATGCCGCCCATGATCCCCGGGTCAAAGGAGTCGCCGCATTTGCGCCGGTGACGGATCTGACAGTCCTGAACGAATTCAAATCGCGGGCCAAAAATGAAATGGTACAGTCGCTGAGTATGATTCAGAATTCGCAAAAACTCGCAGGACGTCCGGTCTGGATTGTCATCGGCGACCGTGATGAGCGGGTCGGAACAGACGCAGCGATCGAACTGGCCCGCAGCATCACGCACGCGGGTCTGGAAAAGGGACAGCAAAGTCAGGTCGATCTGCATGTGATTGCCGAACCCAAGGGGCACACCGTTCCCAAAGGCTCAACCGATGTGGCAGCGAAATGGTTTCTGAAACAGGTCGGTACTCCTGATTCTTCACCCGCAAAATAGACGATTCATTCCTGTATTCGCCAGAGCGTTTCCATGCGACGAACTTTTTTGAATCACTCCTGCTTTTGTTTCCGGTCCGCAGTCATGATACTGCTGGTCTGTAATGTCGTCTCTGCCCGCGACATTCATGTCGACCCGGATAAAGGGAATGATGCAGCGACAGAAGGGCCGCTCAAAACAATTCGTCAGGCAATTCGCAACGCGGAACCTGGTGACACGATTCATCTGCTGCCCACTGTGTATTACGAGTATGCAGGTTTTTATGGCAAGCAGGGAACGCCGGATAAGCCGATCATTCTCGACGGGCATGGCGCGACCCTGGAAGGTTCCGATCCCATTGATATCACCCGGTGGGTGGAAATCAAACCCGACCTGTATCGCTGTGAGAATCTGATGCCCGCATTGAGCGATGCCATTCTGCAGCGCTGGTTTTTTCTGTGGAATGGCAAGATGGTTCACATGGGCCGCACTTCCAAAGGTCCCAGTCAGAAATGGAAAAAGCCGGAGGATCTGCAGCCGGGTGAATGGACGTTTGTGAAACAGACCGCATCGACAGAGAAGAGTTCAGAGGTCACCGGTGCTTTCTATTTAAAACTTTCTGCGGGTGCGCAGCTCAGTGAACAGAATCTGCGGATTCCAGTGCGTTCCGCCGGCATGCAGTTTGGCGGTTCGGGAATAAATCATAATGCGCACCTGGTAATTCGCAATCTGACCTGCACACATGCCTACAACGATGGTTTTAATATCCATGGCCATTGTGAAGATGTTCTGTTTGAGAATATTCGCGCGATTGAGTGTGGTGATGACGGGATCAGTGCGCACGAGACAGCCGAGTACCGCGTTGATGGCTTTGTCTCGATCGGCAATTCAACAGGCATCTGCGACACGGGATCCAGCCGGACCAGTTACAACCGGGTCTTCATCCGCGACTGCCTGGGCTTCGATCTGTTTTTTCTGGATACGGGCCGTTATACGTTGACCAATTCAGTCATACTTTCTTCGGCGGTGCGGACGCTGATGCTGGTGGGTCGCGATGATCCTGCGCAACCCTGTTCGCTGACGATGAAGAATGTCTTCATCCGCCGTGTGGCCGGTAAAAATGAGGTCCGCGTCTCTCGCAACTGTGTGCTCGACGCCAGCCATGTAACGCTGATGGGCCTCGACTTTCAGGCGACCGGCGGCGACGTGCGTCTGCATGATTCGCTGATGATCGGAGCTGCTGTCTTACCGATTTCCAACGCGGCGTACGACTACCTGGCTGCAACTGAAAACGCAGGGGAGCCGTTACAGCCCGAACTGCTGATCTGGAAAGATGTCAAATGGACGGCGGACCGGAACTGCTACGATCTGCAGAGCCTGAGAGTCGACAAAACCTTTTTTACTCCATCGCAATTCAGTCAGTTTCAGCAGTTAATCGGGCAGGAACAGCAATCGGAGTGGGGCAGCAGTTTCACCACGAAGACCGGTTTTGGCGCTGATTTGAAAAAACTGAAACAGGATACGATTCCTCAAAACGAACTTCAAACCGAACGAGTACGATCTCTTCTTCCCTGACGAACCTGAATGAAATGAAAGAGAATCCATGCCAGTCTCTCCTTTAAAGCAAAATCTCCCCGCCTGTCTGTCGATTCTATTACTTCTGGTGATGCATGCCGGTCTGTCTGCGCAAACGGTTTCGGTGGACCGCGGTCCGGAAGTGGAGGAGGCCGTCTTCTTCTCGTTCGATGATCATGCGATTCCCTGGCGGAACAATCTGCAACTGACACCCGTGACAGCAGAGAAGCATCCGGCGAATCCTGTGCTGCGACGTGGACCGGAGGGCGCCCCCGATCACGGACATGCGATTCTGTACGGCAGCGTCATGTTCAGGGACGGGAAATTTCGTATGTGGTACCTGGGAATGTTCGAGACGGCCATTCAAAGTGGTCAGGCGCCCGGCTGGTGGCGGCCTATGTGTTACGCCGAGAGTGATGATGGTATTCACTGGACCAAGCCGAACCTCGACCTGGTGGAGTTTAATGGAAACAAACAGAACAATATCTGTCTGATCAATTCGGAAGTTCCTGCACTGGCTAAAGTCAATGATTTTTTAAGTGTGTTGTATGATGCCAGTGATCCCGACCCGCAACGTCGTTTTAAATGCGCCTACATCGCGCATCCGCCGTTTGCCGATGTGCGTGGCGGACGCAGCAAAATCGGGCCGGACGAACGTCGCTGGGGTGCCTTTGTCTGTGCTACCAGTGCTGACGGGTTGACGTGGGATGTTGTCGGCGACCGTCCGATGAATGCAGGGGGTGAACGCTTCGAAGTCTCCAGCCTGTATCGGTTCGGCAACTTTTATTATGCCAATGGTCAGTTGCTTTCTCCCTGGAGCTGGCGGATGGATGGTTCTGATACCGGTCGTGTGATGCTCGCATATCGGTCTTCCGACTTCGATCACTGGTCCCGTGCGAAAGCATTGTCATTTGCTCGACCGGGCCAGTTGACGGCCACGCCGATACCCGGTCAGCAGACCCACATGGGGGCGGGTATCTGGAATCGGGGGAATGTCCTGGTGGGCCTGTATGGCATGTGGCAGGATGCGCCACAGAAACCCAAAGACGGACGCTACTGGAACGAAGGTGTCAGTGTGGATCTGGGGTTGATCGTCAGCGATGATGGGATTCACTTCCGGGAGCCGGTGCCCGACCATCCGGTGATTTCCCGCGGAAAAAAAGGAGAGTGGGATGACATCGCGCTGCTGCAGGGGCATGCCTTTGTCAACCGGGGCGAAAAAATACTGATGTGGTATTCGCACTGGGATACCGGCGGAAAACTCAAGAATATGGAAATCGGCCTGGCGACCCTCAGACGGGATGGCTTTGGTTATCTTTCCCGCAAAATTGCTGATAACACAGCGCACTTTGTGACTGCTCCCTTTGAAACTGATGGGGATCTGAAACTGTTCGTGAATGTGGAAGGCGTATCAAAAGAGAATCTCTTAACGGTGGAACTGCTGGATGAATTCGATAAACCGCTGCCCGGTTACTCAGGTAACGAAGCGGCCCGCATTACCCAGGCGGGAACCCGTACGCCGATTGTCTGGTCCGGAAGCAGGCCCTTACCTGCCGGCAAAAAACTGGCGGTACGGGTCACGTTTCCTGATTCGACTGAAGCCAGGTTTTATGCACTGTATGTCGGGAACGAAAACGGTTCGTGAGTCATCTGTCCGACTCTTTGGGTGCGGGCCAGTTCAGATGCTTATGTAAAAAGTCGTACGTTCCCTGTTCATGAATGGCGTGCGGTCCTTTGATGAATTCGAGTTCCTGTCGATCGCCGATACCCAGTTGGGCCTGGTAGAGAAATCGTACCTTGGCATATTCCTGGGCGACACGATCATCGGGTTGGACGCCATCAAAGTGTCCGCGTTCTACCATGAAGGGCCGCGGACAGATGAGGGCGGCCATCTCGGCGTAGTTGAAGGTACTGCCCAGGTTCCATTCGAAAATTTCGTATTCTCCTTTATTGGCATAGCTGTACCGCAATGAGCGTTTGTCGGTAGCGGCATTCTTCCAGACCCACTCGCCGAAATCGGCTGAGCAGATCGAGAGCGCATAGTTCTTGACCAGCGGTGGAATTCGCATGGCTGATTTTCCGCCGTAAGAAATTCCGTAGAAGCCGATCCGCTTTTCATCAACGAAAGGCAGCGTCGAGAGCCAGTCTGTAATCTGCTGATGCTGGGGAACTGCGATGGAAAACAGGGTTCGGCCGATGGACTGCGATTTGAATTGCAGTGTGCGAAAACGATCGAACAGAACATACGGATTCTGAGGGGCGAAGGTGATGAAGCCCCGTTCTGCGAGGTGGGTTGCAAACGATTTATAAGCGCGATAACCTTCTTCGCCAACCGTGTGTTGGGGGCGTCCTTCCAGACCATGCTGGCAGACGACGACGGGCCGCTGTTCGGAACCATCGAGTTTCATATCTTTGGGTAATGTCAGAATGCCATACGCGGTGACATCGGGAAAGACATCCATTTCCACTTCATAACTGATCGTCTTGGGGCCGACCTGAAACTTTCGGCTGCGGGCGTTATCGGGCAGCAGTTCCAGGTCGAAGCTGCCGATCACATCCTCGCGGAAGATCTTGCGATAAGGTTCTACCGATTTCTCAAAGTTTTCCAGTGAATCGGTTTTGAGGTCTTTCATAAATTCAATACGGGTTTCATAGGCCAACTGCAACAGGCGCTGGTTATGCCGAAGGATCTCGGCCAGTTGTTCGTCATGCCGCTGACTGGCGTGGTCGCGCGATTTGAGATCCAGGGGTTTGGAGGCGGCCGCCAGTTTCGCATCTGCGTCCAGGCTCTGTATCAAAGCGGTCAGTGTTTCCGGGGAGACGGGGACCTGCGAATCCACAAGTGCGAGCGTCGGTGCCTGCGGATTCAGAGCGGCAGTGAATTCACGGGCCCGTGCGACTTCGGTTTTGACTTCGTCTTTATCGGGAACCAGCAGTCGCCCCGGCTTGCCTTTGAGTGCGGTATAGCCGTCCTGTTTCACTTCCAGTTCGCCCCAGGCGGTCGTGCGAAAACCGTATTCGGGATACTTGCCCGCTTCGATAATCAGCGTCCGCGGTGCGACGAGGCTCGCGATTTCCGCATCGCCGAACGATTTGAGCAGGCCAAAGACGTTACGGTCTGCGGGTTCTTCCCAGAGAAACTGTCGCGAACTGAAGTAGCCAGAGACAGCCGCAGCATCGATGCGTGGATCGAGGGCAGCAGCATACAATGCGAGTCTTCCCCCTTCACCCCAGCCGATGACGCCGAGGGAGCGTTTCTCATCCTCGCTGGTCTGTTTCAAAATACTGACACCCGCCATGACCTTTTGCGTCTCATAACCTGCCAGCGTGCGACCCAGCTCAAACGATGGTCGATGCGCCCACTCGCGGTTGCTCATTTTCCATTGATTAATATCTCGATTGATCAGCGTGGGGATCAGCACACGAAAACCGGAACGCGCCAGTTGCTGTGCATAGGCGTCCGTGGGGTTGTTCGCGGAAACCAGATCTTCGGGTAGCTGGTCGGCTTCGGGAATCGCGATAATGTCGCCGCGAATCTTTCCTTGCGGAACCAGTAACAGACCAGTGCCCTGCATGTCATCCAGCACAGGCCAGCTGACTTCATAGAGTGTGAATTCCTCCGCAGGCTGATCAGACGCATCGCCAATGTAAGCAAAACGACCGGTGACAAGGGGATCGGTCAGACCCAGCATGGCTGAAAGTTCCGCCCGTTTGTCGGCAATCGACTTTAAATAGGCTTCGGGAGAAGTGAGATCCCGTTTCCAGTTGTTCGGTCGTTCATTGGCTGCCTGGGCAATCTGCCTGAGCAGGAACTTGTCGATGCCGGCAATCATCTTTTCGCTGAGGTCACCAGGAAAGATCAGCGGTTTGGTATGAGGCAGAGGTCGTGGATCAGGGGCGGGTTGTAAAACGGCCCAGGGAGACGCTTCGGTTTTTTCCTGGGCGTTTGAGGATGAGCTTGAGAACGTGATCAGGCTGATGAAGAACGCGGCACAGATGAGGAATGCAGGGGTATGGCGAGAGATCAAAGTTTTCATGGAGGCTTCCTGGCTGGATTCTGTTCTTTGAATTATGAGGATCCGTATCCATTGATGATACCCCTGTTGACGCGGCAGGGGCAATCAATACGACTGTTTTTTCTGTTTTGGCTCTGCATGCCCAGAGGTTCTTCCAGCCGAGACGAATACAAAAAACATTCTGACTGGTATGACATGTGCTTTGTCTTCTCCTGTTGCGCTATGACAGCGCAGGGAAATTCAATAGTTGACAGCAGGAGTTGCTGAATGATCACTGCAAACAGGGCGCTGGTATTTCTGCTGGCCTGGGGAGTCTGTTCTCTCGTGTGTGTCGCGCAGGAGAAGACGCCTGATGAGCCAACTGAAACACCGCCGGCAACGGAGAGATTGACCGCGCCGAAAGCGGTGAATGTCACGCCTGAAGTTGCAGATTCCGAAATCTCGACACGGCTGACGCGCATTCTTAAAGCGACCGAGTGGTTTGAAGAACCGCGTGTCGAAGTGCAGGAGGGGGTTGCTTTCCTGTCCGGATCCACCGATGATGAGAAATACCGACAATGGGCCGGCGAGCTTTCCCGGAATACGCAAGACGTGGTGGCTGTGGTCAACCGGATTGAACTCACGCAGCCCGACCTGTTTGATTTGAGCGCATCGTATGGCACGGTCAAATCCATCATCCGCAAGTCGGTGCAGTCTATCCCCATCATGCTGGCAGCGCTGCTGGTGCTATTGTTTACATTTTTTGCGATGTTTGTTTCAGGGCATATCGCAGACCATACACTGCTCAGGCGGTTTCAGAATAAACTGCTCCGGGGCGTGGTTCGCAAAGGGCTGCTGTTGCTGGTCTTTCTGCTGGGGATTTACCTGGTGTTACAAATTGCGGGCCTGACACGGCTCGCAGCGACGGTCCTGGGGGGAACGGGATTGTTCGGTCTGATCGTCGGGATTGCGTTTCGCGACATTGCAGAAAACTTCCTGGCCAGCATTCTGATCAGTATGCAGAACCCGTTTCGCTATGGTGACCTGATTGAAGTGGAAGGGATTCAGGGCTTTGTACAACGTGTCAATACACGCGGAACGCTGCTGATGTCGCTGGACGGCAATCATATTCAGATCCCCAACGCGATTATCTATAAGAGCAAGATTCTGAACTTTACCTCGAACCCTAAAGTGCGGCTCGATTTCCTGGTGGGTGTGGGGTACGACGTTCCACTCAACGATGCGCAGTCTATCGCCAAAGGGATTCTGGAATCCCATCCGGCGGTACTCGACGATCCTGAACCGATTGTGCTGGTCGAAAGCCTGGGTTCTTCGACTGTCAATCTGCGCCTGTATTACTGGATCAACGGTCATCAGTTCAGTGTGTTAAAAGTGAATTCCTCAATGATGCGACTGGTGAAGACGACCTTTGAAGAGCGTGGCTTCTCCATGCCAGACGACGCGCGGGAAGTGATCTTTCCGCAAGGTGTGCCGGTTACCATGGTGTCCGCAGAGGAAGCCGAGGCGAAAAAAACGGCGCCCGCAAAACAACCGCCGCTCACTCCGCCACGGTCGCCGGTGGCGATACCGGAAGAGGAGACCGTCACCGAGGCAGAAGGCAGCCTTGCCAGTGAATATAACGAACTGGAACGTCAGAGTCAGCAGGCACGCGATCCGGAAGAAGATTCGACCGACCTGTTGTCTTCCTGAGCGAGCAACCGAAGCGCATCACATTTAAACATAGTTTCTCTCATTCGATGAAACACGGTTCCAATGGTACAGGAGACGCAACAGTAAAGCTGGATACAGTCGGGAAACGGCCTGAAGCTGAAAGCTGAGAGACCATGCTGGTCGATCAGGGACCAGTGGAAGGTGCGCGCTGACATCTATCTCTCTGTGAGCAGAAAAAGTTTTACTCTGGAAGAAAACAAACTCAGGTTCATTAATAAATGTACTGCAGACGGGCACCGAAGATATCAATCGGAAGATCGTCGGTCGTAGCGTTATTGATGAGGCCGTGCACGTAATCAAATTTCAGGCTGAGTTGATTACTCAAATACCAGTTCAATGCGATTTCGGCAGAGTTCATGCGACCGCCCGTGATGTTTTTATCATTCAGATTGAGGAAGGTGCCCCGCGCGGCCAGTTCCCACGCGCCCCAGCCTCCGTCAAAAAAACTGTGCAGAGGCTCGACGGAATCAAAGACGCCCGTCTTGCGATTGTAGGGTTTGGATTCCCCGGTGAAGAACCAGCCCGCCTGCGCGTATCCGCCGTAAAAGACCAGCGGGGGGCCGCCGATCTGATTTACCAGGGCATACGTGAGTTCCGCCTGATAATTGAAACGACCCCGGGATCCTGCCAGTTCGAAGTTAAACAGGTTGACGTTTTCCGCAGGGACATAGCCGGTGTCGACGAGTTGCGGTGGACCCGATGAATTGATGCCCGGTTCCTGGTTGGTGAAGAAGCTCAGTTTGGAATCGTAGCGAACCTGCCTGTCAAACGGCTGCAGGACGCTGTAGTTCAGACCGGTGTGCAGCAGATCGCGTCCGTCGTCTGCGTACCAGTGCAGGTACGTGGTTCGGGCGGCGATGCCCTGTCCGTCGGCATGATGATTCAGATCGAAGCCCCCTTTGCCGACAATGAAGCCGGTGACCGACCAGGTGCCCCGTTCTTCTTCCAGTGTGCCATCCGCCCAGATGCCGACCTGCCGAAACGGGGAGAAGGTAAAAAAGGGAGCCCGTTCGGCGAAGGTAAAGTTTTTGGAACTGGTGAGTGCTTCCATCTGGAACGGGACTTTGGTGGTCCCGACGACCAGGCGATCAGCGTAGGGGCGATCACGGAATTCCAGATAGATATCGCGGGCCCGGGGATTATCCGTGGCGAACTCGACATCCATTTTATAGCCGACGTCGGTCGCCAGGTCCCCGGTGAGTGCCAGCCGCGCACGCCGGACGGCGGTACGGTTATTGATCTCGCCAAACGCCGCCATTGAAGCCGGCGACTGGTCAAAAGTGGCGGAGTCGACCTGGATGAAACCACTCAATTTGCCGGTCGGGTAATCACGGGAATCGACGAGGCCGGGGACACAGGGAAAGGTCTCTTCGTCGCAGGTCGGGAAGGGACTGATGAAAGAAGTTTCTGTCGACAACGAATCTGTGAGTGGTGGCGGCAGCGCGTCTGTAGTGAATTCCTGCGCGAACAGGGGAGCGCAACTGAGCGCGAGCCAGTATCCCAGCAGCGACAACCAGCATCGGAAATGAGCGGGGTGCCGGAACACATTTCGCGATTGATCCTGCTGTCGCTCCATCGGGCGGGATTTCGTATCTGTGCCGTGATTGTGAATGTTAATGAAACCAAACTGCTGCTGAGAACCTTCTCTGAAAAGGCTCTGTCACGCGCAGGCGCAGACCGTGTCCGCAGCAGTGGGACTGCTTATTTTATCGGTTACAGAAATTGGGAAACTGCAACGATTGGAAACGCAGGCCAGGCTACTTTGCTGAAAAGCGATCAAAGTGAGCGGCTTGCATGAAAGACCGCGGAAGCTGTGCGGGTTATTCCGGTTGTGCGTGAGGTGAATTTTATTGACCGCCTGTATTCCTCTGGTATGATTTTTGATAACAAACAACCGCCTGTTTAATCATAGGTGGGAAAGAACAAGTTGACTCTATCAATGTGTGACGTTCATTCTGCTGTCAACAGTCATGCTGATATCAATAGATCCTGTAGAGGATCATTGCGATTTTAGTTAAAAAGGCTTGTTCAAATGAGATCTACCCGCCGCCGCATGCTGAGCCGGATCGTCGCACTTGCCGTTCTCCTGGTGGCCATTGTCTCAACCTCTCTTACATCCGCTCAGCAGAAAAAGAAGCCTCAGGAGAAGGAACACTTTGTCTATGACGATGTCCGGGTCTTTTACGTCACGGAGGGGATCGGTGCGGTTTCGCCTGTTGACGTTGATAAAAACGGTGTGCCGGACCAGGTCGAAAATGTGGCGAAGCAGGTCTGGGCGGCCCATCAACTGTTCTGCAAAGTCCTCAAGTTTCCCGATCCTTTTGAGAGCGAACGCTACCAGGGCGTCAACTGTATTCAGGTCAGCATTCTTGATCGAACTGAAATGTCAAACCTGAACGGTGTGGCATTTTCCAGAGCGCAGCGGGCCCGTTCCATTCCCGAGGGAAATCCCACCGACCGCGCCATTGTCATGGCGATTTCCAGCCAGCTTGATCCTACCAAAAACGTCACTCCCACTCATGAGACGTTTCATCTGATTCAATATGGGACAACCTATTTCAAGAACTCTTGGTATCTGGAAGGGATGGCGCGCTGGGCCGAGCATGGGACCGGCAAGGACGGGCTGGGAGAGATCAAGTATTCTCCCCGGGGGCCCTGGCCGCAAATATCCCTGCATCTCCAGCAACTGGTGAAAATGAAGTCTGAGTCCGAGCATGTGCTGTGGAACCCGATTGCCTCTCGTACCGACCGTGATGATTTTCTTTCAGGCAAGATGCTGGGAGAAAAACTGTCAACCCTGACATACGCGGACGGATCACTGGTCCTCCGGGACCGTTTTCTGCAAGGCGGGGAGGTCATGCGTGACATTCTTATCGAACTCGGCAAGCTGGACGATGTCGCATTCCAGGATCTGAAATATGAAAAATGGACTGAAGAGAATGCGCGGGCCCTGGAAAATAATCCCTATATTTATAAAGCGATCATGGATGCCCTGCGGAAGCATGATTCCAAGGTCGGCCCATTCGAAATTCCACAGCAAAAAAAATAAAGGGAGGCATTCGATCCTGTGCTTTTTCCTGCCAGCCGCATAGAACCAGAGAAATTTGGTGACTCCTTTCAATTGTTCCGATGAGGCGTCCCGATAATGAATCTGATTTCCTGGGTGATAGACCTTGTGAAGTAAAACCGGCAGTGGGTAATATTCGTGGAGTGTGTATTTTTCTGGAGATCATTTAATCAGAGACCCTGCGATGAAAAAATTAACCGAGCGACAGAAGCATATTATCAGTTTTATTCGTGTGTTTACCGCCAAAACGGGGTGTGCGCCGACGGTGCGGGAGATTGGTCAGTCATTTGGGATTAAATCGACCAATGGGGTCTCGGATCATCTCAAAGCGATTGAAGCCAAAGGCCGTCTGAAACGCAATCAGTTTATGCCCCGGGGACTGGAAGTCGTGGAGAATCTGCGAATCCGGTTCTGCGGCGAAGTGCAGTAGGCGGCGGGAGTGTCCCGGCGGTTCGTCCACGCGATTGTGAAACGATTGAGGAGGCGCGATGAGTATAGAAGCGTTTCTCTGGAATTATCGGGACGGGGAGTCGGTCGGTTTCGATTTTGAAACGGTGCGCGAGATCCTGGCGACGGAACAGACGGAGTGGCTGGAGGAGTATGGCTGTCTGCGGGTCAGCTTTCATGATCCCGATGATTATGTGGACATGTACCTGGGAGAAGGGGCGCCGGCCAGCGGTCATGTCAAAGGCATTACGATTGCCCGTCCGCTCGACAATCCGGATTACCTGCAGCGGGTGTTTCGCGTGATGGAACTGGGGGATGTGATGCTGTTCTACTCAGACGAGTCGACGCCGATATTCGTCAGTGGGAAAAATCCGGGGCAGTATCCAGCTGACCTGCTGGCACAACTGGGAGAGCCCCGGTTTATTCAAACACCGCTTGAGATGCTGCATCAGAGCTGAGTGGAACCGGTAAAACATCATCGGGCAACTTAGTCTGTCAGGGTCTGTCCGGCAGGCCTGCTCAGCTTAATCCTGTATCAGGATGTCGCGGCGTTTCTTGAGTCTGCCATATTTGTTTTCACCGACCAGCCAGACCTGCATCGTGCCTGCGGTCTGGATTAAATTGGCGGGAATATTCACTGTTCCTTTCTGCCGATCCTGTTCTGTCATATAGATGTTGTGATAGTCATAACTGTCTGCTTTGTTTACCAGCAGTGCCATGATGACTTTCATGTTGTCCGAGTGGATCTTCAATTCCCAGGGCTCGCTTTTGGAAGCTGTTTCTGCAGAGATGCTGAAGTCGAGATCACAGACGGAGAACTCGCAGGCCTGGCTCTGTGAGCCGTCATGCATGATGCAGTGCGCGGTATAATCGCCGCAGGTGGAGAAAGCGAGTTCGATGACACCTTTCCCGGGCTGGTCGATTTCTTTGACGACTTTGTCCCCCCGTTTGACGACCAGGGATTTAACGCCTAGCGCGTCTCTGTCCATGATATTGATTTTCACTTTCTGGTCTTTGTAATAGGGGACCCAGTCTCCGCGATCAAGCAGTAAAACCCGGTTGATGACCGGGGTTTTGGCGTCTTCCTCATAGTTGGGGAACAGGAATGACTCGGCTTTGTTCTGTCCGCGCCAGGCATCCAGGTCGGTGATGCGATACAGTTTTCTGCCTCGGGCTTTGAGGTGACTGTTAAAGGTCGAGACGGAGCGGTTGCTGGTTTTGGTCGTGAGGGGGCGGCTCTCTTCGACTCGTACATGCGTGATATTTCCCTCCGCGTTCCTGGTGATTCCCGTGACGATTTCCACGTGTGAACCAGGCTGGGGAGGTGTGAAGATGATGTCTCCGACCTGTGCCGCCTGTGCTGACTGGGGCTCGACCAGGCTGACCCCTTCGCGGTAGGGAGGGTTATGCAGACGGCTGACATACCAGACGCCACACTGCAGCGCGTAACTGGTGTAAGAGGAGCAGACATTCCCGTAATAACATTCGGCATTGGCGACCTTGCCATACAGGTTTTCTGTGTATAACACGCTGTGCGGATTTTCGACGGCTGCCAGAAAAGTCTTCAGGTAGATATCAAAACCAATATAACGACCGACATATTTGACACTCGAATACGGGACGCCGGTGTACTCTTTACCGGGTTCGAAAGTTCCTTTCCTGCGCGGCATGCCCTCGGCAACAGGCGTCCATTTTACCTGCGACATGATCCGTGCATATTCCACTCCTTTTTCCTGCCAGGGTTCCAGATGGTCTGTCCCTGTTTTTTCTGCCTGCCTGTCGGCTGCGTGAGACGTGTTCTGCAGACAGGGGAGACTGAGGACTGATAAGAGCAGACAAAGAGACAATCGCGATGGTAAGTTCATCGAAAATCCTTTCGGGTTGATTTCAATGTGTGGCCTGAGTTTCCATCTAACAGCGAATATAAAACGTAAACGAATCTGTATGGGAATTCAATACGCAGGTCACTTTTCGGATTTGATGACCGCTCCCGAGCAACTGATCTGGAGAGATCATCATCTGCCTTTCATCTGCGGCCATTATGAGTTTCCCATAAATTTCAAATCAGTGCTGGACAGGGGGGTGAGACGTCTGGTTAAAATGGTTCTGTTCCGGACCGGGATTGGTTCCCGGTTCAATTCCTATCTATAACTTCGGACATTGCTGTTTAATCTGGGCCAGAACAGCTTCCGCGCCAGGACATCCCCGGGCGCGTGAGAGCCTGTGGTGGCCTGCCTGTGTTGCAGTCTCCTCTCGCGCCTTTTGATATGCAGTGTTACGGAGCAGCAGACGCGTCTCAGCATTTCTACGTCCGAGACTCGTATCACTCTCATCTCTGCAGACTGAATCTCAGTTTGCAGCGTAGCGCTCCCCTGGCAGAGACTGAAAGGGCTCTGCGTTCGCAGAGTTAATGAGATGAAACGACTTTACGCAACACTTCTCGAATGGTTCCTTCAGCAGCAGGGCACTCCCCGACGATCTCGTACGCAGGCCGCGAGACAGATTGAATCGTTGGAAGTGCGAACAATGCTCGCCGCCCATCCCCTGGTCGATGCGCCTGATGTGCAGTTTGAGGTCGATCAGGACTGGGGCTCCGGGCGAACCGCCAACCTGCTTCTGAATAATGATGAAGCAACGGCGTTTACGGACTGGCAGCTGGAGTTTAACTTTGCGGGCGAGATTCAGTCACTCTGGAACGCCGAGGTGGAGAATCTGGGGGGAGGCCGCTATCGGATTACACCTCCCAGCTGGAAACCAACTTTGGATGTGGGGGAAACCCTGGCAATCGGTCTGGTGGCCGTCGGACCCTACAGCGAGCCGACCGGCTATGCATTTAACGGGAGTGGAAGTCCCGTTGACCCCGATCCCGATCCAGACCCTGATCCGATTCCCAGTGTGCGTATCAGTGGAGCGACAGTGGTCGAAGGAGAGAGTGGAGTGCTGCTGGCCAGTCTGACGGTATCTCTGTCAGCGGCGGCGAATGAAACGGTGACGGTGAATTACCAGACATCCAATGGTACGGCGACAGCCGGTGAAGATTATGAAGAAACAAGTGGCCAGATCAGCTTTGCTGCGGGAGAGACGGATCAGACAATTACGGTGCGCGTCTTTGGTGACAACCAGGTGGAACCGGATGAAGAGTTTTACGTGACACTCAGCAGTCCGGTAGGCGCGACGCTGGATGCGAGTCTGACAACGGCGTCGACGGTGATTACCAATGACGATGCCGAGGTGATTACTGAGAATGAAGTGACGGTGACGACGCCTTATGAGACGGCTGTCACGATTCCCGCAGGTACGTCAGGCGGCGATCCGGATTTTGGCAGCCATGTGCAGTCGTATGTGAACGGTACTTTATTCCCCAGCCAGTACAGCCAGACGCAGCTGGATCAGATTGTGAGTAACTACTATGACAGCTGGAAGGCGGACTGGTTGCGTGCAGATCCGGGCGGGAACGGTTACCGTGTGATCATGGATTCTTCGGGGCGGACGACTTCCGAATCGCAGGGGTATGGCATGCTGGTTCTGGCGCACATGGATG
This sequence comes from uncultured Gimesia sp., assembly GCF_963972345.1. NCBI lineage: Bacteria > Pseudomonadati > Planctomycetota > Planctomycetia > Planctomycetales > Planctomycetaceae > Gimesia > uncultured Gimesia sp. The sequence goes on from NZ_CAXAVM010000067.1 coordinate 18,963, forward strand.
GCTACGATCCACAGGCCCAGGCAATCTTTGATGGTCTGTTTCAGTATTCCCGTGCGAATCCCAGCCAGGGGAATCCCGATCTGATGGACTGGGCGCAGCCGGATCCGTCCGGGAATAACAGTGCCTTTGACGGCGATGCGGATATTGCTTACGCCCTGCTTGTTGCCGATGCACAATGGGGGAGTGACGGCGCGGTCAACTATCTGCAGGAGGCGATTACGATTATCGATGCGATGTACGTCTCGATGATTGGTCCCGACAGTCATCTGCCGATGCTGGGGGACTGGGTGAATCCAAATGGTGGCGGGCGGAATCAATGGTCTGTGCGGACCAGCGATTTCATGTATGGTCACTTCCGCGCCTTTGAAGCAGCGACAGGCACGGGGGCCTGGAACGAAGTGATCGCCGCGACCCAGGCAGTGATGACGAAACTGCAGCAGCAGTCGGGTACGGGGTTGGTGCCTGATTTTGTGATTGTCGATCCGGTGACCGGGAATGTTTCGCCTGCACCATCGGGTTTCCTGGAAGTGAATGACCAGCATTACTGGTATAACGCGGGGCGTGTGCCCTGGCGGGTGGGCGCGGATGCCGTATTGAGCGGGGATGCCGTTTCCCAGGCACAGGCGCAGATGCTGTCGGAATTCTTCCAGCAGTCGTCAGGCGGGAATCCGGCTTTGATTCGAGGTGGCTATGCGCTGGATGGAACACCTCTCAACAGCTGGAGCGATCCATTCTTCAGAGCGGCGGTTGGTGTATCAGCAATGACCGGTTCCGATGCCGGTGACCAGGCGTGGATGAATTCTGTCTTCGACAGTGTGGCGACGACGCATTCGAATTACTATGCGGACAGCGTCTCGATGTTGAGCCTGCTGGTGATGTCGGGTAACTATATCAGTCCTTCCTCTGCCTTGGGGACTGGGGGGACGCTGGAGTCGGTTTCTCAACCCACGCATGGAGCGGTGGTTGACAATCAGGACGGCACACTCACTTACACACCCGACGCCGGTTACTCGGGGTCAGACAGTTTCGTGTTCACGACGGTATCTGATACGGGGAGTGTGACCAGTACCACGGTGCATGTGACTGTGGAAGAGTTCGCGGTTATTGTCCCGGAGATTTCCATCAACGATGTGAACGTGACTGAAGGTGACAGCGGAACGGCGCAGGCAGTGTTTACTGTTTCACTGGATCAGCCGACCACTGAACTGGTAACAGTCCAGTTTCATACCGTTCAAGGAACAGCGGTCGCTGGTGCAGATTATCAATCGGTGAGTGGTCAGGTGATCTTTCAACCAGGGGAGCTGACTAAAACGATCGTGGTGCCGATCCTGGGTGATGTGGATCAGGAAGCAACGGAAGGCTTCCAGGTAGTCCTGACTCAGCCCGTGGGTGGTACGCTTGTGACTGCTGTGGGCACGGGAAATATCCAGGATAACGATGCACCGGCTGCTGCAGGCATGGTGAATTATGATGTGGTGAATGCCTGGAACAGTGGATTTCAGGGAGCAGTCGAAATCCGGAATGAGAGTGACCAGTCGATGTCAGGCTGGATGCTGCAGTTCACCTTTGATGGCGAGATTACGGACATCTGGAACGCCGAGATTGTTTCACACGTCGGGAATACGTATGTGATTCGTGGTGCATCCTGGAACGACGACATTGCCGCTGGTGACACGGTCTCGTTTGGTTTCATCGGAACGTCATCGGGGCTGGCCGAACCGCTCTCTGACTTCGTTCTGAATGGGAGTCCGGTCTGACGCAAAGCGCAGAATGCGAGATGTGGATTTGGGGACGGGGCGCTGATAATCAGTGCCCCGTTTTCATCTCTCGGGTTGAGTGTCTTTCCAGTAAACTGGGTAACGAGGCAGAACTCTACCCGGTTGTATCGTCCGAGGGGCTGTGTTCAAGCGTGTGTGGATTGTGATCTGCGCACGGCAGGCACAGAGAAAGTCCATCATCGACTTTCTGGTATGGATGGTATTGTTCTATTGAGATTGGAATTATCGAGAACGGCATGAGAAGCACAAGAGGAGATGAACTGAATCAGTTGGCGATACGGGTTGACAGCGGAGCGATGGAGGGGGGAGCCGAGGCGATATCGAGACGAAAGTGTGGGGATGTGTGTCGATCCACACGGGGGCATTCGAGCAGTGATTGCGAAAAACGGTCTGAAACAAGGGGGTTGTATGGTGCTGATGTTTTCACGAATGCGAGTTCTTTCCCTGAAAAAGTAATGGACCACGCGCGCGACCCGGAAAGACGCTTATTCTGAACGTATGCCTGGCGGTGTCAAGGGGAGTTTATTCAGTGGAAAACAGCCGGTTTCGGATATGACTTTACAGGGAAGCAGAGAAAAAGGAGGGATTCAGAAATCAGAGTATTACGGATTGAGTTTGTTATGGAACCATTCAGAAACACTTTGTTTCAGGTACTGGCCTGTTGAATAACCGGTGGGACGAGAGGTGACCGCCACGCGCTGTCCTGCGTTTAGTTCTGAGGAACTGTGTGCAGCAAGGGAGACGATGAGATTGAAGCGGGGTTTGAGCAGCTCGAATTCGGATTGGGTTTCGCTGGTCGAAGCAACTGGTTTGACGGGCAGGTCACCGCCATAAGAGGCCGCCAGGGCGGGGTGATTTAATGTGACCGAGGCGCGGGGGACGACTTTTTCAATGGCACAGGAGAGTAATGGCTTATGTGGAATATGGACTGTCACCGGTTGTCCGGACGTCTTCAGAAAGTGTTCCAGGTCGTTCTGGGCAACGGCGACGTGCAGTTCTTTCTGGTTTTCGTTTCCAATGGAGATAATCGTGTCTCCCTGATTCACGTAAGTGCCAAGTTTTGAGGCGAGATTGCGAGTGACGACTCGGCCGTTGATTTGAGAGTGGATGGTCAGTTGGTGAAAGAGTTTTTGTTTTTCAGTGAGTTTTGATTGCAGTGAGTGCAGGGTTTCCAGTTCAACCTGTTGATCGGCGATCTGTCGTTTCTGTTCATACTGATGAATGCGTAATTCGGATTGCTGGATTTCGATTTTCAATTGAGCGATTTCGACATTCAGTTCCGGGTTCTCAAGTTGGATCAGCGTCTGCCCCTGTCTGACCTGCTGGCCACTGTTGACATGGATTTCCCTGATGAACCCGGGGATTTCGGCGTGTTCTATACTTAAGGGAGCGTACTCGACAATCGCAGGTGCCTGAAAATTTCCAATCCATGGAACATAGCGAAATATGAAAACAGTTAAGAGCAACAATGTGCCCGAGATCAGACAGAATCTGCTGCGGCTGGGGCTTTCGATGGAATTACCAAAAGCGATGTATTTCGCACAGCGGCAGGCCGGTTGAATGATCCACAATACAATGGCAACCAGGGAGAGGATGATACCCGCTCCCTCCAGGAACGTTGCAGCTGTGACCGTTAAAGTAATACAGACGATCACACGCCAACAGAAGGATGTAACACCGTAGGCAGCGATGAGGAGATGGTCGCGCGGGGACCAGTCGGGGAGCAGGGTGTTGACTCCCAGGAAAAACCGTTTGGCCCACTGGTGAAACCAGAGTTGTCCGTTCGAGTAAAGATTGGAGATTCGAAGCAGATCTGTCAGAATGTAATAGCCATCAAATTTCATTAACGGGTTCAGGTTGAACAGCAGATTTGCGACACTCGCTGTGACCACGATATTGAAGCAGAGATGGTTCAGCCATTCCTGTGAAGTGTAGCCCCACAGGCAGGCGGCGATGGCGGCGATTAACAGTTCGATATAAAGTCCCGCGGCTGCAACATGGATGCGTGCCCAGCGCGAGGAGAAATTCCAGCAGGATGTGACATCAACATAGGGCAGGGGAGCAAACAGAATAAACAAGATGCCTGCTTCCCTGACGGTTCCTCCATAACGTTTGCAGACGATTCCGTGAGCGGTTTCGTGGAGCAGTTTCAATACGACCCAGCAGCCTGCCAGCCAGAGCCAGTTATCAATTGAGAGGATTGTTTTAGAGGAATTACAGAAACTGCTCCAGTTCGATCCGATTCGAAAGCTGGCAAACAGCAAAAGCAGCAACCAGCCGATGAGGATCTGCGGATGAAACAGCCAGCCCCAGAGTTGTTCGGCCCTGGTAAAAAAATGATCGGGTTTACCAAGCGGGAAACGAAACAGGATGAGATTGAACTTTGATTTGTTCGGTTTTGAACTGTTGACGTTTGCAGACGCCTGGTGATAATGCGGGTTCTGATGACGGATGAGATCCCTGCCAAGTGCCCACTGACAGAGGCTGACGATGTCATCGCTGGTGAGGTGATGGAATGGCATCTCTGTTGACATTCTGCTGTAACTGTCCTGAACGGTGGACTGTCCATCAAGAAGTTTCAGGAAGGCATATTCTGTCACGCCTACTCGAAAATAGCGGGAATGCAGAGGATCGTTGAGTATGTAATATTCCTGTCTGTTCTCAGTCTGCAGCGTAAAGATCAATTCTTCACGCAACTTGAGACGGCTGCTGAAAATGTCACAGATACTTAATTCCAGGTTCATGGTTTACTCAATTTATTGTCCCGGCGACAAGGGGAATTCTTCGGCGTCGTGTCAGATTAGCGTCAACTTAAAACAGATATTTTCGCAGCAGATTCCAGGGTTTGTGGAATAGAATCCAGTAGACAGGCTGCCGGGCAGTTTGAATTCGGGCACGTCCCTTCATACCGGGACGGAGGAGTCCCTGGCTGTTTGCCAGGAGGGCGTCCGCAACAAAGATATTAGCGTCGTCCCGGATTTCTGAACGGGGATGAATTCGATCGAGGCTGAGTTTCTGATCCGTTTCCGGTAAGGCATCTAATTGAACCTGCACGCTTTGCCCTGCTGTGACATGGCAGATTTCTGCATCAGGGACTGCGATCTCCACGAGCATCTTTTCCAGTGGTGCGATCTCAAACATCGCTTCTCCAATCTCCAGCGGCGCGCCTGCGGCCCAGTTCAGAGTTCCCGAAACAACAATGCCTGCGACGGGACTCCTGATCTCTAGATTGTTTATCCGGTGGTCGAGTAGTTCGATTTCCAGTCCCAGGCGTTCTGCTTCAAGTCGTGACAGTTGTTGTGTTGCATACTCACGAGATGCCTGTGCAGAATCTCGGCGTTTGATGGCCTGTTTTTGATCCGCAATCAGACTGGCACGTTTCCATTGCAGTTCACGTGGATCCATGCGGGCAAGTACATCTCCCTGATGAACCAGATCACCGGGCTCTACCAGCAGTGTTTCCAGAGTTCCTTTAAAAGGAGCGACCACAAAACGTCGCATGACGGGTTCAACCTGGCATTCACAGCTGACCTGATAGGGCCATGGCAAAAACAGGATGGAAGCCAGAGCAAATAATGTTACCGCTGTCAGAAGACCGGTTCTGCCACAGAGTCGTTTGCTGATCACAGATTTCCAGGCTTGAGCTCGCGTTGATCGCTGCTGTATTCCATTGAGTGAATTCGCCAGGGGCGTTGCTGCCGCTTCGAGTAAACAGCGGGTGCTCTCCATACGGTCGAATGCGATATCGATGACACAAAATGCTCCGGTTGTTTCGTTGTCCGAACTATGGAAAGGCACCATCAAAATGGTTTGCGCATTTTGCTGGATGCCTAGTGTTTTTAACGAAACCAGATCAAGGGTGGATTCATTCTTTTCAGTAGACCAACTGGTTGTCGTACTTCGCTGGATGGTCTCATTCATGGCTGATTCAAGTGTTTCGACCGATTGAGAAGCTTTGTCAAAATCAGAACCGCCTGAAATTGAAACGAGCTGGCAACATGAGTTCGATCCCGATTTCATGCCGATGGCGATTTGTCGACAGCCCAGGTAGTCAGCGAGTTCATTTGCGAGGTATTGGTTCGCCTGCGACCGGGTAGCTGAGAGTGCGATGCCGGAGAGAAGTTCGACGATAGCTGCGGAATCGTGCGCCTGTTGTTCGTTTTTTAAACTATCATTTAATACATGCCACAAAACAACATGACTGACAAACATCTGCAGGAGTAGAGAATACGATTCCGTCGAATCCGTTGCTGGGAAGACAGCGCCAATCGTTTCGGCTTCCTGGCCCCGTATCGAAATGGGAGCTGCATAAAGTACGAATTCAATGTTAATATACGGCTGGATCTCGACCTCATTACTGTCTGCGCATTTCAGGCAGACACTTTTCAGCTGTGACAGGATTGCAGAGTCGAGTGTTGACGACGACTGATTGTATAACAGACGTCCGTCACTGAGCTGGTTATCCTGGTTCCTGCTGTAATGCAGAATGCAACACGGCTGGCAGTGTTGAGTCAGTACTTGCACAAGCGACGTAAAAAGTTGATCTGGCGAATCTGAAGTCAGCGTGCAACGCAGCAGTATTTTCTGCAGACTGCGATGTCGGCGTCCCTTGCTGGTCAGGATGCGAACCTGCTTTGATTGTGAATGAGGCGTATGGGCCGAATGCATGGGGCTATCTTTCAGATTGGATACAGCAACGTTCTCCACTGCGAAAACTGCCATTACGGTTGTCGATCCGGACTTTGACTAAAACGGTTCCGCTCTGGGCATCTGTGACAGGCGAAATATATTCAACCGTGCCTTCTGTTGTGGCATTATTGATTCGGAATGTGACTTCGATTTTGTCATCGATTTTGAGTTGAGACGCCTGTTGAGGCGTGAGGGTGAAGAATGCCAGTAACCTGTCGATCTGCACAAGCGTCATCGTTTCCGGACTGTTGGGGGCTACGAATTCCCCTTGTTCTTTGTGGATCAGATTGACTACTCCGGAAATCGGTGCTCGAATGGTGCGTCGGCTGATTTGCGTTTTGATCTTCTCGTATTCGAGTCGGCGGGTCGCGATGTCTTCTTTCACTGACTGAATATTCGCTTTCGCGATATGCTCTTCACATATTGCCCGGTCGAGTTCTTCCTGACGCGCATTGCCTTCCAGCCGGAGTGACTGCAGAATCCGGAATCGTTCTTTTTTCAGTTGCAGTTCGGCTTTAGCACTCTCCAAGCGACCTTGTGCATTCATGTTCTGTTCTGCTATGGCAAGCATTGCCGATTGAATGTCGCTGTTCAGACAGATCAGTGGGTCCCCCTTTTCCACAGCCTGGCCTTCGCTGATATAAACTTTCTCAACAATGCCTGTTTCATCTGTCGCAACTTTGATCGTACGGTAAGGCTCGGTATAACCTTCCAGTTCCAATGCCAGAGCCGACCAGGGATTGCAGAAAAGCCATCCCATCGCAGCTAAGATCATCCAGGCATAATTCTGTGATCGATTCATTAGTTCTCAACCCTTGACACAGGGGTCTGAATAGGGGAAATCAAATAGTGCCGATTAACCCGGAGCACGACAGGCTGCATTAGTGAGCCAGTCGTCATGTTTCACGAGCTGTTTACGGCCTCGCATGGCATTCCGTTCGGCTGAACGCTGCATTTTTGCGATGTGGTGATTCAACTGGTTGGTGACCGCAATCTCACCGTTCAAGTCTGCCTGTCGTCTCAATGAATGTCTCCCGTCGGGCATCTGTTCCAGAAAGAGGCGGTCCTCGATCGACGCAAAGATCTGGCTGGACCCTGGTTCGCCATTTCGGGCGGCGCGACCCATTAACTGCATGTCGATTCTCGAAGAGAGCTGTAATTCGGTGGCAATCACATGTAACCCCCCCGCTTGAATGGCTTCTGCCCCCAGTTTGATATCGGTACCACGTCCCGCCAAATTCGTCGCAATGGTGATTGTCCCGGGTTCGCCTGCCGAGGCGATCAGCTTTGCCTCTGATTCATCCTGCAAACCGTTGAGAACCTGATGAGCTATGTGACACTGGTCCAGCAGCCGGGACAGGCGTTTGCTGGTATGAATGTCTGAAGTACCTGCCAGAACGGGGCGTTGAGTGGAATGAATTTCCTGTATCGATTGTACAACAGCCTGTTCTCGGGAATCCCCATCCACAAAAAGCCGGGGGGGCAGGTCGATTCTCCGGCAGCGTTTATGAGGCGGGATAACACAAACTGATAATCTGTAGATATCGCTTAACTCCTGCTGGCATCCCTGAACGGTTCCTGACATCCCCGTTAGCATATTGTACAGGTGAAAGAATTTCTGTCTCCTGATTCTGGCGATCGGACGGTTTTCGTTTGTGATCGTTCCCGCTTCTTTGGTTTCGATAGCCTGGTGCAAACCATCACGCCAGGTCCTGTCTGTGAAAATGCGACTGGTATGGGGATCGACGATCTGGACTTTCTTGTCGCGAAATATGTAGTGGACTTCACGCTGGTAGAACAGCTCGGCACGCAATGCCTGTTCGACATATTGCCGCCAGGGCCGATCCAATCGTGTAGAAGGGAGTTGCCGGACATCTGCCGCCAGGCGGGCGATTCCTGTGTCTGTCATCTGTAATTCGGACGTCGCCGTATTTACCACATAGTCGTGATCTGTCTTGAGGGACAAAGCAGTTGAGCGCGCGGCCTGATACACGTCTGCATTGTCAGCGGGACGTCCTCCCTGTGAAGAAAGTACCAGGGGGACGGTGGCCTCATCGATCAGCACACTGTCCGCTTCGTCGACGATTGCAACAGCATGTTCCCGCTGGACCGGTTGGGGGTCTGATGCTGGAATGCCAGATAGTCGACTGGAAAATCGACTCCCCAGTCTGTGTCGTTTTTGTGAAAACAGGTTGACTTGATCTCGAAGATAATCAAAACCGAATTCATAGCCGGGGCCATAGATGATGTCTGCCTGGTAGGCGCTTCGCTTTGTTTCCACAGAGAGGCCGGGTTGATTCAATGCTGTTGTGAAACCCAGCCGCCCGTAAACTGGTGACAGAGAGTGGAAGTCCCGCTCTGCCAGATAGTCGTTCACGGTCATGACATGCACGCTTTGACCAGTCAACGCAAACCAGCATGCCGGAAGGACCGCCGTGATGGTTTTGCCTTCACCGGTATTCATCTCTACGATCTCACCACGAATCATCGCCAGTCCGGCCAGCAGTTGTTCGGGAAAGTAAGTCAGGTCCAGTACACGCCGGACAGACTCGTAAGTCAAAGCAAAACACCGAACGGTCATTTCTTCCCGATCAGCTGCGAGATGCGGATTCAACCTTCTCAGGTTCTGGCATCGAGTTCTCAGTTCGGAATCGTTCACAATTACAAGTGAGTGGGCGATCTGACTGATTTGTTCCAGGATCTGTTTGCCAGCAGCTGGTTGGGGAGACCGAAGCCAGCGAGGAGTAAGTATCATGAGTTCGTCTCCCCTAGCAGTGAGGGATCAACGGCTTGAGACGGCGCCTGTGGTTCTGAGTATTCGTCGCTGACAGGCACTTCCAGCAGGGGGTCTGTTTCGAAGGGCATGTCGACATGTTCCTGACGCAGAATGGTTCCCGTTGACCGGTTGAGTTTCGTCAGACTCATCACGTGATCCACCTGGGCTGTGACGAATGCCTGTTCTGCTTCTGCCCGTCGGTCCTGGGCATCGATCAGATCTTCCAGCAGGAAACTGGAGGATCGATCATGGCCGGGCAGCATTTCCCACCGACGTTTCAGATATTCGGCATCCGCGTTTGCTGCTTGCAGTGAATGATACTGGCTTCGTAAATTACGATCAGCGGTCTCCACGTACCGGACGGCTGTCTCGACTTCTGCCCGCAGATTATCGACCGTCAATTCAAATTTATTTAATAACCGCCGCAGTTCCACGGTGCGCTGGAGATGCTGCGATTTGGCCTGTTGCCTCCAGAGAGGGACTTCGAAAACAAAGCCGGCAGTATAACTCGGTTCGCCCACGCTGAATTGATCGACCCAGGCTTGCGAAATGTTGAAGTCACCTTTCAATCCTGTCAGATACGTTTCCAGAACCAGGTCGAGTTTTGGCAGCAGGTCATTGCAGGCGACTCCCAGGCGAACTCGAGCCGCCTGGATTTCCTGAGAAGCGATGTCGACTTCTGACCGGTATTCCATAGCCGTTGCCATCGCATCCTCCACAGTTACAGGAATTCGCAGGTCGTTTGGCTGCTGGATGGAAATCAGTTCCAGGTGAGTACTGGAACCCAACTGGGGTGAATTGACCAGGGAACGCAGGCGGGTTTCGGAATTCTGGACGGCAGCTTCCGCACGAATCACTTCAGATTCTCTTCTGGCAACGGCGGCGCGAGCCCGGGCAATCTGGCTTTGCAGTGAATCAAGATTGTATCGCTTTTCGAGGTAGGTCTGGATCTGGCGACCATCCTGCAGATGTTTCCGCTTCTGTAAAAAGATGACGCGATTCAAATAGAGTTCCCAGTAGGTTTCTGTGACGTCCAGCAGATGATCCTGCAGAGCTGCTTGAGTTCGATCTGAGGCAATACCGGTATTCAGTTCCGCCAGCACAATCAGACTCTCGTTATAGGCCTGCCCCCTCCCGTTCAGGAGCGGTTGATTGAAGCTTAACGTCAACCGTGCATCACCCTGATTGGGAGGGACAAAGAAAATCGAATTACTGGTATTCATTCCGAATTGCTGAGCGAGCTCGATCTGCCCCCCCTGGATATGTTTCCGACGAATGCCGATATTGGTGCTCCAGTCATTCTCTCGCAGACGACTGAAATCGGTTCCCGTATCGAGCGTACTGCTGGCTGGCACACTGATGCGGTTGAATTTCGACTCGAGAAACAGTTTGGGATCAAATTCCGACATCGCCTGGGTGATCGCTGTTTCTGCGATGATGGGATCATCATTAATCACTCGAATCTGGGCCGAGTTCATCAATGCTTCCTGGATCAGTGTATTCACATTGACCGGGCTATGGGGTATCTCAGGCCGAAACTGCATGGTAACGCTGCTGGTCCACCAGGGTGAAAAATCGGGTGGAATGACATGTAGATTATCCCGGGTAGCTTCCTCATCATGAACTACTGCAGGAGTGAGCCTGCCATGGAGCGGGGGCAATGGAAATTGTTGGGCGCTGGTTTGGACAACAGTCTCTGTGGGGGCAGACACGATGTCGAAATTGGGGGTTAATAACTGGACTGGGGTGTTATCGCTGGGTTGGTGATCGGAATCCGCGCTCCCGGTATAAGCGGTCAGAGAGATGTCATCATACCTGGAACCTTCCTGTTCTGACTCAGCCCTCTTGTGCTGTGAAGGAGGGGATTGACCCAATTGCGAGTGCTCATTTTTCGGGATCAGCGCGCAACCTGAGCAGGCCCATAAGACCAATAAGAGGATTGGCCCACATCGGCAGTCGGTCTTAAATACGTTTGAGGTAAAAACCTTCTGCATTGCTTATATACCACTGACATAAAAGTTCCTGTAATCGTTATCACTTCTTTAAATTACGGAACTTGAACCATTCATATAGCATTATGAACACTTAAGGTGTTTGCCTTACAAGTGTGCACAGTGGAAACAATGGAATGTACAAAGATATGAACTGCGGCATGCGATTCCTCACATTCTGTTAGAAATGTGTGACCTATATTTTTTGAGCCGGGTTGGATCAGGTCTTTCCTGCAGGGAAGGAGGTGATTCACGGCATTGACCTCTGTAGCGCAAGATGCCCCATAGAAAGTGCTCAGCAGTGTATTGGAATCCATTCAAATCCCGAAACAGAAGACGATTCAATCGGTATGGTCAGCGTACGGCCCTTGATGCATCTCAGCTCGAAGAACTGCTGATGCTGAGTGCTTCTCCGCTGGCTGCTGTGGTACTTGACCCGGCTTTGACAAGCGATGCTGGCTTGAACGAGTCAAGCAGTGCCTCCTCCATGGTCATGCCGGAAACAACAGAGACTGTGGCCCAGGTTGTGGATGTACCCCAGGAGAGTACTGTGGGACCGGGCGGATCAGACCGTAATCTCCTGCAGCAGTTTGGACTGGCAGATTCAACAGATGAAATGCAGCGAAACCTGGAGCTGGTCTTCATAGATGAGGCGACTGAAAACTTTCAACAGCTGATTGAAGACCTGATTGCTCAGGGAGATGATCAGTCTCAGATTGAAATCATACTGCTGGACAGCGAGCAAGATGGAATTCTCCAGATCAGTGAAGTATTGGCGGATTATTCCGATGTGGATGCAATCCATATTGTTTCGCACGGTAATGATCACGCTGTCAAACTGGGGGCAACCTGGCTGAGCCTGAATAACCTTAACGAGTATTCAGAGCAGATTGCTTCCTGGGGTAATGCCTTCACTGCTGAAACAGATCTGCTGTTTTACGGATGTAATCTGGCAGGAAGTGATTCCGGGCAGGAACTGCTGGGGGAAATTCAGACACTCACAGGAGCCGACATCGCTGCGAGTACGGATGAGACAGGTTCCGCGGCACGGGGCGGCGACTGGGATCTGGAATTTGAATCAGGAAATCTGGAAACACAGGTCATCTTTTCAACGCTGCTTCAGGACAACTGGCAGGGTCTGTTCGCTACCGAGACGGTGCTGGATCAGTTCAGTACGCAATCGTATGGAAACAATCACGGCTCACAAAACTGGAGCAGTAACTGGGTGGAATATGATAATTCAGGAAGTGCCCAGAGCGCCAGCAATGGTGATGTAAGAATAACCGGCGGTAACTTGAGAATGGTAGGTGACAGCGGCACAGAGAACAGCGTGACCCGTGAAGTGAACCTTTCTACCGCTCACGATGCAACCTTGTCGTTCGACGCACTGTCAAGCGGTACAGAATCGGACGACCAGTTCTCAGTCCAGATCTCCGATGATGGCGGTGGTTCCTGGACTGTTCTGGACGTACTGACCGATTTTACCGGTAGCTACAATCAGGATATCTCTGCCTGGATGTCTGCGGATACACAGATTCGCATTCAGATCGATACCGGATACGACGGTGGGCTGCTGGGGTTATTATTTGTTGAATACTTATATATTGACGATGTGCAGATCAGCTATACGGTGAATAACCCGCCCGTGATCACTTCGGATGGCGGTGCTGCGACGGCTGCGGTCAACGTTCCAGAAAACTCGACTGCCGTAACCACGGTGGCAGCCACCGATGCTAACCTGGATACAATGAGTTATGCAATTACCGGAGGGACGGATGCTCCTGCGTTTGCCATCAACAGTTCGACGGGAGAACTCTCTTTCCTTGCCACACCCGATTTTGAGAGTCCCGCCGACAGCGATTCGGATAATGTGTATGAAGTGATTGTCGGAGCCAGTGACGGATTTGGAGGCACCGATTTTCAAACCATCTGGGTCACAGTCACTCCTGTGAACGAAGTTCCGGCAGCTGCCTCCAATACGGTGACGACCAGTGAAGACACAGCGTTCGTCTTTACCGCGGCTGACTTCAATTTCGATGATGGGGACGGCGATCCCTTGGCGAGTGTGAGAATCTCGTCGCTGGAAACTGTGGGAACCTTACAATTGTCCGGCGTGGATGTGACATTGAATGAGGTCATCAGTCGAGCAGACATTGACGCCGGCAACCTTACTTACTCACCCGTTACCAATGCAAACGGCGCTTCTTACGACAGCTTCGGATTTGTGGTGAGCGATGGAAGTCTGGAATCGCCTTCCGCCAGTACGATGACGATCGATGTGACGTCTGTGAATGATGCTCCGACGGCAACAGGCAATACAATCACAACAGATGAAGACACTCCTTACACTTTCACAGCATTAGACTTCAATTATAGCGATATTGACGGTGATTTGCTGGCAAGTGTGCGGATCAGTGTGCTGGAAACGGTGGGTACGTTACAGCTGTCGGGAGTGGATGTGACGTTGAATCAGATCATCAGCCGAGCGGACATTGACGCTGGTAACCTGACTTTCTCACCTGTCACGAATGAGAACGGCGCTGCTTACGACAGCTTCGGATTTGTCGTGAGCGATGGAAGTCTGGAATCCTCTTCCGCCAGTACGATGATCATCGATGTGACGTCGGTGAACGATGCCCCAATGGCTTCGGCTAACACTGTTACAACAGATGAAGACACGCCTTACACATTCACAGCGTCTGACTTCAACTATAGCGACATCGACGGTGATTCGCTGGCTAGCGTGCGAATCAGTTCTCTGGAAACGGTGGGTGCATTACAGTTGTCGGGCATGAATGTGACGTTGGATCAGGTGATCAGCCGGGCGGACATTGACGCTGGTAATCTGACTTTCACACCCGTTGCAAATGCGAACGGGGCTTCCTATGACAGTTTCAGTTTTGTACTTAATGACGGTACGAGTGACTCATCTGCAGCATATACCATGACCGTGGATGTGGTGCCGGACAATGATGGGCCAACATCTTCTGACAATACAGTAGTGACGAGTGAAAATATTCCCTATACATTCGCAGTCATCGACTTCAATTTTAGTGACATTGATGGCGATTCGCTGGCGAGTGTGCGGATCAGTTCTCTGGAAACAGTGGGTGCGTTACAGTTGTCGGGTGTAGATGTGACGTTGAATCAGGTCGTCAGCCGAGCTGACATTGATGCCGGTAATCTGACTTTCACTCCGGTAGTTGATGAGAACGGAACAGCTTACGACAGCTTCGCATATGTAGTGTATGATGGCACAGTCGAGTCTGCCATCACTAACACAATGACCATTGATGTCGGACCAGTAAATACCCCACCCGCTGCCGTTGATAATACTGTTTTTATCAGTGAGGATATACCATATATCTTCACAGCCGCTGATTTCAACTATAGCGACATTGATGGAGATTCGCTGGCGAGCGTGCGAATCAGTGTGCTGGAAACGGTGGGTTCGTTACAACTGTCGGGCGTGGATGTGACCTTGAATCAAATCATCAGCCGAGCGGACATTGACGCTGGTAACCTGACTTTTATACCAGTCACGAATGCGAACGGGACTGCTTACGACAGCTTCGGATTTGTGGTGAGCGATGGGATCCTGGAATCACCTTCCGCAAGTACGATGACGATTGATGTGACGTCTGTGAATGATGCCCCGATAGCCTCAGGAAACACCGTGACGACTGATGAAGATACACCGTATGTATTCTCGGCGTCTGATTTCAACTTTAGTGATATAGATGGTGATTCGCTGGCAAGCGTGCGGATCAGTGTGCTGGAAACGGTGGGTTCGTTACAACTGTCGGGCGTGGATGTGACCTTGAATCAAATCATCAGCCGAGCGGACATTGACGCTGGTAACCTGACTTTTATACCAGTCACGAATGCGAACGGGACTGCTTACGACAGCTTCGGATTTGTGGTGAGCGATGGGATCCTGGAATCACCTTCCGCAAGTACGATGACGATTGATGTGACGTCTGTGAATGATGCCCCGATAGCCTCAGGAAACACCGTGACGACAGATGAAGATACACCGTATGTATTCTCGGCGTCTGATTTCAACTTTAGTGATATCGACGGTGATTCGCTGGCGAGCGTGCGAATCAGTGTTCTGGAAACGGTGGGTGCATTACAACTGACGGGCGTCGATGTGACGTTGAATCAAGTGATCAGCCGAGCGGACATTGACGCTGGTAACTTGACATTCTCACCCGTTGCCAATGCGAACGGGACTGCTTACGACAGCTTCGGATTTGTGGTGAGCGATGGGATCCTGGAATCACCTTCCGCAAGTACGATGACGATTGATGTGACGTCTGTGAATGATGCCCCGATAGCCTCAGGAAACACCGTGACGAC
>NZ_CAXAVM010000068.1:0-34465 GCF_963972345.1 uncultured Gimesia sp.
CCGCTATTCACAGTCTACGGGGGGCGGCCGCTCCCTGTTATATGATTCTGCCTGGCGGTATCGGAACTATGTCATCGATTCGTTCAACGCAGATAAACCGTACGATCAGTTCATCACCGAACAGATCGCCGGTGATCTGCTGGACGCGAAAGACTATCAGCAGCGTCGCGAACAGCTGGTAGCGACCGCGTTCCTGCTGCTGGGCCCCACGAACTACGAACAGCAGGATAAAGAGCAGTTGCGGATGGATGTGATCGACGAACAGATCCAGACGGTCGGCAGAGCCTTTCTGTCAATGACGCTGGGCTGTGCCCGCTGCCACGATCACAAATTTGATCCCATTCCGGCTTCCGATTACTACGCGCTGGCCGGCATCTTTCGCAGTACGAAAATGCTGACTCCGGGAAATGTCTCGGGCTGGACCAAACGCCCGCTGCCACTGCCGGCGCCCGAGAAGACAAAGTACGACGCCTACCAGCAGACTCTGGCCAGCCTGGATTCTCAGATTAAATCAAAACAAAGTGAATTAAAGCTGCTGCGAACCAACCTGAATACGATCACGCTGGATGATTCCGCGGCAACGCTGATCGGCGACTGGACCGAATCCACTTTCTACAAAAACTATGTCGGCAAAGGCTATATTCACGATAAGCATACCGCCAAAGGGGAAAAGCTGGTGAAGTTTTCCCCTCGCAAGCTCAAGTCGGGCCGTTACGATGTCCAGCTGGCCTACAATTCGGCAGAATCGCGGGCTTCACGCGTGCCGATTACGGTCAAGACGCCTTTAGGAAAACAGACGGTTTATTTGAATCAGCGCATCGAGCCGACAGACGGTACGTTCGCCTCCGTCGGCCAGTTTGAATTCTCAGGGACCGCCGATGATGAAATCATCGTTTCCAATGAGGGGACTGACGGCTATGTGATTGTCGACGCCATCCGTTTTATTTCCGCGCCCGCCGATCCTGCGGACAAAACACAAGAGCAGGCCGCTGTCTCCGAATACAAACAGACGTTGCTGAAAATCAAAGAAACCAGGCAGCAGCTTACCGCCCTCAAGACCGAAATGGAACATCACAAGAAAACCGCTCCCCCCGAAGTTCCTGAGATCATGTCGGTCTATGAGCAGGACGAACCGGGCGATTACCACCTGCTGCTTCGAGGCGACGTCCATCACGTGGGCAAAAAAGTGCCCCGCGGATTCCTCACGGTCGCGCAGACTTCGCAAGCGCCGGCTATCCCCGCAGATGCCAGTGGTCGCAGAGAACTGGCCCGCTGGATCACTGACCCCCACAACCCGCTCACAGCCCGCGTGTATGTCAATCGGATCTGGCATCACCTGTTCGGTTCCGGCCTGGTCCGCACAGTGGACAATTTCGGTTTCCGAGGCGAGACACCTTCTCACCCCGAACTGCTGGATCACCTCGCTTTGAAACTGATCGATAATGGCTGGTCGACCAAAGCCATGATTCGCGAGATCGTGCTTTCGAAGACGTATCAGCTTTCCAGCCACTCCAGTGCAGAACAACGCGAAACAGATCCGGACAATCGGCTGCTATCTCACCAGAATCATCGACGCCTGGATGCGGAAGCAATCCGCGATACGATCCTGCTTGTCAGTGGGAAGCTGGATCTGTCGCAGCAAGCGCAGACCATCCGCCCCGATACAAAGTCGGAGTACGGCTACCAGTTCCAAAATCATTTCCGCAGTGTGTATGTGCCGGTCTTTCGTAACCGCCTGCATGATCTACTGGCGATCTTTGATTTTCCCGATCCCAACCTGTCGGTAGGACGACGAAATACCAGCACGCTTTCCACGCAGGCGCTGTACCTGATGAATAACCCGTTTGTCATCGAACAGGCGCAGAATACCGCTCAGCGACTGCTGGAGAAATACCCCGACGATGATGCGGCCCGGATCAATGCCCTGTTTCGTTTGTCCCTGGGACGGCTTCCCAGCCAGGCGGAACGAAATAATACTGCTGCCTTCCTGAATCAGACCGATGCGCAGGACTCTGCTACAGAACTGGAACGGTGGACCGCCTGTTGCCAGACGATCATTGCCTGCATCGATTTTCGCTATATTAAATAAACCTGGAGTGATTCCATGTTCCCACAATATCAACCCGTTACACGTCGTCAGTTACTGGCCAGTTCTGCCTGCGGTTTTGGTTCACTGGCACTGAACGGCATGCTGAATTCCGCCCGCGCGAACAGTCCTTCCGTCTCCCCGCAGAATCCACTGGCACCGCAGGAGCCGATGTTTCCCCCGCGTGCCAAACGCATCATTTTCATCTTCATGCAGGGCGGTCCCAGCCAGGTAGATACCTTCGACTATAAACCGCTGCTGGCTAAAAAAGACGGAGAAGAACTGGAATTCAAGGATTCCCGCAAGATCGCCAAGACCGGCGGTTACGGCAAAGAGAAAGTCATGCAGTCCCTCTGGAAGTTCCGCCAGTACGGGGAAACCGGCCACTGGGTTTCCGACCTCTTTCCGGAAATCGGCAAGCAGGTGGACGATCTGTGCTTCGTCCACAGCATGCACACCAACGGTGTAGCCCACGGTCCGAGTACCCTGTTCCTGCATACGGGAACCACCAACCTGATTATGCCCTCGGTCGGTTCATGGGTGACCTACGGCCTGGGAACCGAAAATGAAAACATTCCCGGCTTCATTACGATTTCTCCCTCGGCGTCGAATGGCGGCCCCCGCAATTACTCCAATGCGTTCCTGCCCTCCCATTACCAGGGAACCGCACTCGGTCGGGCTGCACAACCGGCGAAAGAAGCCCGCTTTAATAATGTCAAAAATCAACAGTGGTCACTTGCCCGGCAACGCCAGCAGTTGAACCTGCTGCAGTCACTCAACCAGAGTCAACGGCAGTCCAACCAGGACGATGACGAACTGGCGGCGGTCGTGAACTCGTTCGAACTGGCGTTCCGGATGCAGCAGTATGCACCGGAGTTGACGGACCTGTCGAGAGAATCTAAGGCCACGTTCGATCTGTATGGAATCGGCCAGGAAGAAACGGATGATTTCGGCCGCCAGTGCCTGCTGGCCCGTCGCATGGCGGAAGCGGGAACACGCTACATCCAGGTGAATTACGCCGACAATGGAAATACGCCCCGCTGGGACCAGCACAGTAAAATCCAGAAACATGAAACGCATGCCCGCGCCACTGACAAACCGGTCGCCGGCCTGATTCAGGATATGAAACAGCGCGGACTGCTGGAAGACACGCTCATCTGGTGGGGCGGTGAGTTCGGTCGCAATCCGTTCAAGCAGGGCGTTGACGGCCGCGACCATAATCCCAAAGGCTTCACACACTTCCTGTGTGGTGCCGGCGTCAAAGCCGGTTTCTCATATGGTACCACTGATGAATTCGGCCACGAAGCCATCGAGAATAAAGTTCACATGCACGACATGCACGCCACGCTGCTGCATCTGCTGGGCATCGATCACGAACGCCTGACCTACCGTCATGCTGGCCGGGATTTCCGTCTGACCGATGTTGAAGGTCGTGTCGTTTCCGAACTGTTTTCCTGAAACAATCGGCGTTCCTTTATTTGAAGTTTCAGTGAATTCAGGCTGATCCGCTGCCGGTAGACTTAATCTGTCCTACTCGTGCGCGATATAACCGGACTGACAAACTCATTACGTCTCCCGCCGTTCGACCGAATCCGTTTCTGCTGTTTCAAAGATGAAGGCACATCATGTCCCACTGCTTTTGTATTCTATCAGTCCTGTTCAGCCTGCTCCTTGTGCCGTTTAGTGCTCCTCAGGAGATCTATGCCGGGGAGGCGGACAGACAGATTTACCAGCCGACGCCGGTGCCCGATCGTATCATGCTGACCTGGAAACAGGATCCCGCCCATGCGCAGTCCGTCACCTGGCGAACCGACACTTCCGTCAACGAATGTTTTGGCGAAATCGCTTTCGCGGGCGAGGGCCCCGAGTTTGTCAAAAGATCGCGTCAGCTGAAAGCGGAAACCAGTGAGTTGAAAACTGATCGGGGAGACTGCCATTTCCACGCGCTGACCTTTACCGACCTCAAACCGGACACCCTGTATGCCTACCGGGTCGGTGCCGGGGAAAACTGGAGTGAATGGCTGCAGTTTCGCACCTTGAGTGACAAAGCAGCCCCTATCACTTTCATCTACTTCGGCGATGCACAGAACCAGATCAAATCGCTCTGGTCACGCGTGATTCGCCAGGCGGTACTGACAGCCCCCCAGGCTCGCTTTCTGCTGCATGCCGGTGATCTGGTGAATCGCGGAAATAAGGATGAGGAATGGGGAGAGTGGAACAATTCCGGAGGCTGGTTGAACGGGATGCTCCCAAACCTGGCCATTCCGGGCAACCATGAATATGACATCAACCGTGTGAACCCGACGGCTGAGGAACAGAAAACCGAGAAAAGGCATCTGGCGCGACGCTGGCGACAACGGTTTGAATTTCCGGAAAACGGTCCCAGTGGAATGAAAGAAACGGTCTATTATCTTGACTTCCAGGGCATTCGTCTGATCGGGCTGAATTCGATGGACGACATCGAAACACAAGCCAGGTGGCTGGAGACCGTCCTCAAAGACAACCCGAACCGCTGGACGATCGTCACACACCATCATCCCATTAATTCGGTCAGTGAAGGGCGGGACAATCCGGAACTCCGCAAGCACTGGCAGCCGCTGTATGATCAATACCAGGTTGATCTGGTGTTGCAGGGACACGATCACTCTTATGGACGCACGGGACTGGTTCTGCAACGAAACTCCGGACAGAACACCGGGCAGAAAGCACGTCGCCAATCAGCAGGGGGAACCGTGTATGCCGTCTCGGTCAGTGGTCCGAAAATGTATGAACTCAAAGCAGAGAATGATTTTCTGAGACGCGCCGCTGAAACCCAGCTGTACCAGGTCATCACGGTTGAACCACAGGAGATCCGCTACCAGGCATTCACCGCGACGGGAACGCTCTACGATGCTTTTACCCTGCGAAAGAATTCCCGCCAGGGGGGGCCGAATGAACTGATCAATCAGATTCCCGATACCCCGGACCGCGTCGGTTCTGCTGAGAAAGATTAAGTCCACAAAAAAAACGCCCGGAGAATATCCGGGCGCAATGTCTGTTCAGTCCAGCGGTCTATGACTAGTCGACGACTTTCACGCCTGTGGCACAGGGACCTTTACGACCCTGACCGACTTCGTATTCGACCAGCTGACCTTCCTGAAGTTCTTCGAGTGTGACACCCTGTACTTCGGAATAATGAAAAAACAGGTCGCCCCGTTCGCCTTCAATGAACCCGAATCCGCGATCTGAAACAATTCTCTTAATCTTACCTTGTGGCATTTCTGCTCTCCAACCAAATAAACCGGTGACACGCGACAGTACTGCAATCGAGCTGTTGCGGATCAAAAAATGAAAGCAGATAAAGCTACAAAAACCGAAGCGGATACTTACGTAGTAGGCCAGCTACGCACAATGGAGCGGGAAGAGATGAACGACCCGAAGGAGGTTATTCTACACCTTGTCTCTGCTCGTCATACTTTCATGACAGGTTCATTATACTGAAAGCCGAGTACCTGTAAAGGTAAACAGGCCGGGTTTGACGCTGTTTCAAGATCCCCATTGGCCGCCTGGCGAAGCAAAAAACAGGCCTCTCCGATTCATTTCGGCAGTCGGCCCGGGAACCGGACAATCCCGACCTTCTCAGTCTTAACAGGCTGCAGATTGATAAACGGAACGAATAGCGGAAACGTGCCCGTTCCACTGGAAATCCCGGGGCAATTTACCCAGTCGGCCCACTTGCCTGTAATACCAGATCACAGGCGACCTGGGCTTTCACGAAACTCGTCTACGGTCATCAAACTGATATTCAGGAATTTTCGAGATGCGTTTTCAAACGATCCAGTGCATCGTCCCATTGCCTGGAAATCAGATCGAGGGCGGTCCGTACCTCCTCCAGCGGCTTTTTTTCAACCTGGAAGAGTTTTTCACGTCCCTGCCGCACACCGCGTACGAGTCCGACCTCGTTTAAGACCTGCAGATGTTTGGTGATGGCCTGCCTGGATACGGATTCCCCTTTCGACAGCTGGGAGATGGACTTGGGCTGGCCATCTCCCAGCTTCATTAAGAGCGTCAATCTGGTTTCATCACCCAGGGCCGCAAACAGGGGGGCGCGCCTGCATAACTGCCCGACATCACGTTTGAATACTTTCATTGAGATAGGTCTCGATATTTTTGATTTGTCCGGTCCAGCCCCCGTCGTTCATACGAAAGGCTTCGTCGCGACGTACCGCAGGTATCGCATCAAAACCGGATTCGATGACCGTCAGGAGAGTTCCGTCTTCTATTGCTTCCAGGTGAAACTCAACCAGCGTCGGCTGCTCCTGAGAATAATCATAGTCAGGCTCAATCGCATAAGGGTGCCAGTAGAACGAAAATAACGTTTCGGGCTGTAACTGGTGGACCTCCACTTCCATTTTAACATGCTCGTAACCCGGAATTGTAATTTGTCCCACAGTTGTCTCCCCCGGCACAAACGGGGATTCCAGGTTCACGCCAAACCACGCGCTGAACTCCCGATAGTTCGTTAATGCATTCCAGACACGATTTTGGGAAGCCTGTAGCTTGATCTGCTTTTTAATGACATCACTGTTGGAAGATACCATCACTTGTCTCCTCTCGATTATAGCAACTGAACCACTACTCGCAACCCAGCGGTTGCACATCGACTGTCTTTATACGCAACCATACAGTTGCATGTCAAGTCTGTAGTTCTGGAAATATTCTGGGGTATCGTTTCTCTCCAATCAGATATTGCAGACAGATTCTCAAAAACGTCTCATCCCCGCAATGAAGCGTCCGGCGTACGCCGGGCAGCTAATGAGAGAGGCACGCGAAACGACACGGGGATACTGCTGTCTTCCCTGCAATCACAGAATTTCTGAATCCGCTGCCGGAACTGGCTCGAATTCAGAACTGATCAAACAGCGATCCGGACTGGGGCAGAAACAGGCTGCTGTAGAGACGACTGGCGTAGAGGTCAGTCATGCCCGAGACATAGTCAGACAGAACCCGTTTCGAATTGGAAGTTTTATAAAGCTCATACTCGTCCGGCTTCAACAGTCGTTCCGGATTTTCAAGCAGAGCGTCGAACAGTTTATCGACAATCATCTGGCCTTTGATTTCCAGAATCTGGTTCTGACGCTGCCGAATGACATGTTTGAGGACAAACGTTTTCAAGATCTCGAGAATCGCAGCCGAGTCCGCTTTCAGGCAGGCATTGTAACGGATCAGCTCGTGTTCGCCTGATTCCAGATCCCGGATTTCGGTATCGCGAATCAGGCCGCCGACGATGTTGCTGATGCCGTGCTTGAGCTGTTTATGC
The DNA here is from genome assembly GCF_963972345.1 of uncultured Gimesia sp. Taxonomy (NCBI): domain Bacteria; kingdom Pseudomonadati; phylum Planctomycetota; class Planctomycetia; order Planctomycetales; family Planctomycetaceae; genus Gimesia; species uncultured Gimesia sp. The sequence continues at coordinate 7,386 of NZ_CAXAVM010000068.1, forward strand.
GAGCTGGAAAACAGCTTTTCCGTGTAACGGGTGACGACATTCGCCAGGTACGAGTCTTCAAAAGCCCCGATCTGCTCCATGACTTCGGCTTCCCAGATCTTCTGGGAGACCAGCCCCAGCGCAATGGCATCTTCCAGGTCGTGCACGCCGTACGCAATGTCGTCTGCCAGTTCCATGATCGAGGTATCGAAGGACTTGCGGACCGTTTTCGCATGCCCGCCTGGCCTGGTCCTGATTTCTGAGAGAATCGCCTGATCGCTGGCGGAGAAGGGCTGCAGGATCCAGGCCAGCAGATCCGCGTCATCGTCGTGAATGCATTTGGGAGGTCGATAGAGCGAAAGTTTCGAGGGGGAATCGCTATCGTGATCCTGTAATTTTTCATAGTTGGCCACCTGCGAATGGGTGGCGGGATATTTCAACAGCCCCAGCAGGGTTCTCCTGGTGAGATCCAGGCCATGATGATCGGAAAACTCACCCAGGCGGCAGACGATGCGCAGGGTCTGACCATTGCCTTCAAAGCCGCCAGCCTGGTGCATGTGTTTATTCAGTGAATATTCACCACCATGCCCGTAAGGGGGATGTCCCAGGTCGTGCGCCAGGCAGACTGCTTCGATCAGACTGTTGGAGGGAATCAGCGTGGAGAGCTGATTCTGGGGTGACGAAAACCGCAGGTGCGAGGCAATACTGGCACCGATCTGCGCGACTTCGAGAGAATGCGTAAGACGCGTGCGGTAGAAGTCACTGTCCCCGAGTGAGAAGACCTGCGTTTTCGACTGCAGCCGACGAAACGCGGACGAATGAATAATCCGGGCTTTATCGCGGAGGAACTGTGACTCAAAGTTTTCCGAGTCGGGATCGTTAAACGTCTTTCGCGGGTGCCCCTCTTCGTCCTCACGTCTGCGTAGTATCCAGTGATCTTCCATCGTAGCCCTGAAGCGGTTTTCCTGTATATTTGTAGTTCATTCATGTCAGCATGGTGCAGGATTATACACACTTCCGGCGCAAATCAGAAGCATGGCCAGAGCAGGGGAAAGATCACTCTGTTTTAATAGTCGCAACTGCTCAGATGAGTCTTAACCAGAGGCTGACATAGGCGCTGAACAGATCGCGGTACGAGGCGCTGCAATCGGCGGGCCAGCTTAAGGGGGCATACAGGAAATTGACGAGCCGAATCTGATCGGGGGACATATACCCGTGAGAATAGCTAAAAATGGCAATCACGGGTCCCACACTGAGCACATAAATCAACACAAACAGGCCCAGCATGAAACTTAGCGAGCGCAGAATGCTGGTGACTTTAGTTTGATGATGTGCAGACATGCCCGAATCCTCAGTGTGATTTCTTTCAGCTACAGATAGTTTAAACAAATAGTGAATCAGTGTAAGTGCAAAATCGGGTCTCGATGAAAGGAGCAGGGGGATTGATTTTCGGATTCCGCCACGATGATTACAAAAGCAGTGCAAGTTCAATGAAATCCGGAACAGCTTTCGATCCAGTCAGAGGCATTTTAATCTGATTATTCTTACGCTGGTTGGACTTTAATTTCACAGTCAGAATCAAGAAAGCACAGGAATATTAACGCGAAAGGAGGCATACATATCAAGAACAGAAAAACAAATAATATCGATACATCGGCTCCGAGAAATCTGAGAAAGAAACTATTATTCCTGTATTTTGAAGGAGCGGTATAGCGTTGCTTAACGAAGTTAGCCGAGTCGTAAGCAATACCGAGGTCGGCTATTGAGTGAAATGGTGTGACGATGTGATCGAAAGGCCGCACTTCCGGCACAGGTTCCCCGAGAAACAGCAGCAGAATCGTGGCGAGCCCCACAGGAATGAAGTACAGGAATAGATGCCAGCTGAACCCGGTCAAGAGAACGATGAAGAGACAGGTGAATAATAACACGGCAGCGGCAGGCTGTGTCCAGGACCGGTCACTGGAATACTGGTAGGAAACTGTTGAATTGGATTCCAGCAGCAGAAGCAGTCGCTGAATGTAATCCCACTCCTGTTTTGTGAGGGCGTTCGCATCGTTCTCCGGTTGAATCGGGAGTTCATCAGCAACAAAAATAAGTGCAGGGTCATCTGACTTGTAATATTCAAACGGCAATTCTTCGAAATCAGCTGATTCAGCTTGCCCGTTAAGGTATTGGCGAATCAGGGATGCCAGCTGGTTGCGTTTTTCGCGATCGATCATCGTCTGTCTTCCCGTAATGAAAGGGGCTCAAAAAAAAGATTCAGCAGCGCACATCATAGAACAGAGAGTAGCAGTTGACGGTGCCATCCTGATCGTAAATAACCATGATCAATTCACCTGGATTCCTGAACTGGATCTGTCCTGCCTCTTTGTCACACTTCCAGTAGAGCCCTCCTTTGCGGGTGAATTCGTCCTGATCGGCGTTAGCCCGGAAGATTCGCATCGAAGCTGGCAGCATGCTGACTCCTTCAGGGTGGTCGGTCGGTTTGCGCAGGGCCGAGGTAAAGATAAGACGGTATCCGGACGGAGTGGTCTTGAACGTCCGCTGGGCTGTGAACATGAACCGGGAGGGATTTTCGAGTGCCGCCTGCAGCATTTTGTCTTCCGGCTGAGCGGGCTCTGCACCTGCAGCGTCTCGGGTTGACAGTGCCCCCATGCCGAAGCCGAGTCCCGCGACCAGTTTGACGGCGTCTCTTCTGCTTAAATCACTCATATCTGCCTCCCGATTACCAGGCAACATTCGCCTGTTAAATCGTTGTTGAAGAAATGATTCCTCGGAAAATACCGCGTGTTATTGTGTCTGTTTTCTCTGCCTGAATCATATCAGATAGCAAGCTGTGTTCAATATTATTCCGCTGGAGGTTCGTAGCGGGAGAGAAACAGCTGATAGTTCACTTTTGACCTGGAACTGGTCTTGGTCGATCCCTGTGTGCTGTCTGATTCTATTTCAAACCTGCCAACCCAGGTCTCTGTGTTGAGTTTCACTTCGACTGTCGTTTGGATTTCACTTCGATCCAGTACGGGTTCGGTGATGACGATGCCATCCCTGTCGATGGAAACGGGCACGACATTCCCCACATCAAGCAGTCGCTGGTAGTGCAGGCGGACATTTAGCTTTCCCTCCTTAGAATAGAATTTGCCCGACAGCATTTGCGTTTCCGGCCCTGAAATCACTTTGCTGTGAAACTGTTCATCGAGGCGTGCCACGACTTCGATACTTTGCAGGACCTTCTCCTGCGGCGTGTCTGCGGAAGATTTGACGTAGCCTACGGCATCCAGACGCAACAGATAGAGTTCCTCTGCTGCTGCGGTTCCGCAGGTGAGGAAACAAACGAGAATCAGTAAGAGCCATTTCAACATCGTGTTTTCAGGTTCCTGTTAAAAGCAGTGCGGGTATTAAAGAATGTCTTCCCAGAACTCAACATATTTCTCAGCGATGCTCAATAAAAAATCATTACTGTTAACAGCCCAGATTACGGGAGTGTAGAAAGACTCAATCCGTCCAAGTGTTTCAGAAGAGACATCGTCCCGCAGGCCGGAAGGAGTGACCAGATATCCGGAAACGGGGCCGATACTCAAGACATACAGTACCAGCAACAGGGGAAGGGCCGCGGACAGAAAACGAATGAGGAATGATCTTTTATTTTCTGACATCAGAATGTCTCCTGCGATGACCAGGTTGAGCGGTTCCTATTTTAATCAGTTACAGACAAAACGTAACCGTAATCTTATGAAAATGTGTGCGGCAGGTTCCGTGCGGGATGTTCCGCTCGCGGAATACGGGCTCTTTGGATAAAATTCATATTGAATTGAATCACTCTCATGGATGGTACGCGCAGGTCTGATTTTGCAGGAGACATTTCAACTAAGATAGAGATATCCGTGTGCCACGGTCCGGCTTGTCCGGCCGTGCCGTGTGAGTATAAGAATCCTGATCATGGAAGCACGAGGCAGCTGCAACATCCTGCTCGCTTTGCTCGGCCCGAATTATATTCGGGCTTTCCCTTTTTCTTTTGACTGGTTTCGGGTCGTTCGTGGTCATAAATTCTGACTGGGGTGTCTCAGCTGTTCCCATTGTGGGTGATACGCGGTTGATACCCGCCAGGCGGGTCGACACATGGGTCGACCCCTACGAAAACGGGTTGGCTTTTTTGTTCTGATTTGAACGATTGCCCTGACAGTTTCCTGTTGTCTGCGACAACCTCGAATTGCATTCGAGGCTACCCGCTTCAGGAGTTTTCTCCGGGTTTGTACCAGCACTGTCGGATCGGCCCGGTGCCATCCGGATACCTCTTAAGTAATTGGAATATACCCAACAGTATACGACGTCCGTGTGCCACCGCTCGGCTTGTCCGACGGTGCCGAATGGGTGTGGAAACTTTGGTTCTGGATGGTACGTGGCAACTGCGACCTCCTGCTCGCTGCGCTCAGCCCGAATTGCATTCGGGCTCACCCATTTTTCTTTCGTGTGATTTCAGGTTTTTCGTGGTTGAAAATATTGATTGGAATGTTTTATCTGTTGCCATTGTGCTGTGAAATGGGTTGATACTCGCCAGGCGGGTCGACACATGGGACGCCCCCTACGATGAATGGGTGGGCTGTGTTGTTCTGAATTGTGCGATTGCCCTGACAGTTTTCTGTTCGCTGCGCTCACCCCGGATTACATCCGGGGCTACCCATTTTTTCTCGATAATTAGCCGTACGGCGTTAGCCGCGGTTTTTTGCGAACTGGGAAAATACGAGGTTCATCTGGAGTGGTCTATGATGAATATCGATCACCTTATTTTAATCATTGAGTGGTGCGGGATTTTCATCTGCGGTGAGTGGGAGCCGATCTTTATAATGCTTTGCGAAACGTGTATGGGAGCCGTTATCACATTCACCGTTGGGCAAGCCAACGGTGCCACACGCTGAATGGGTGGGGTGAGCCTGGTTCTGAATCGTGCGTGGCAACTGCGACCTCCTGCTCGCTCTGCTCGGCCCGAATTGCATTCGGGCTCACCCTGTTTCTCTGGGTTGGGATGGTTGTTCGCGCACTGTCGGGCAAGCCGACAGATGGCACCCGTGGTGTGAGAGGATGTTGAGTTATGTTTGAGGGTATGGTTGTGGAGTTCAATCTTTTGTTCGATCTGGTATCTGGTGTTAGTGGTTCCCTTGCCTGCTGGGTTATTCATGGTGGATTATTTTCGGGAAGGGCGTGGGGAGGTCAAGCGGAAATGAAAAAGATCATGTGGCGATACGGGTTGAAAGAGGACCGATGCTGGGGTGAGCAGTGGCGGTGCCGGGGCGAAGCGTTGCGATGTGTGGCGACCCGCAGGATTACATCTCGAACGGGTGGGGTTTCAGGCAGTGCAAATCGGGAAAAAACAGGCTCATTTGCAGTGAAGATCAGGAACAAGTGGCTTGTGTTTCAGTGCACTGTAAACTGGACACGCGCGCGACACGATTTGGTGCTTATTCTGGCTGACGGTAAGAGCGGGTCAAGTCCAGTTTAAGCAGTGAGAGATCGCAGTATGAAATTACTGGTAAAGTTCGGGTCTGGGCTTGAGCTGTTCGTTAAACTCGTGATGATTCTCACAGAGATAAGAGGTGTAGTGGTTACTGCCTCTCATTATTTTCGCAGGGGGAGCGCCACAGTCCGGACATTTGGCATCAGCATGAAAGATCGATTTCAGACAACGGTTATTTTTACAAACCATTGTTTCAGATTCGTCGGAATCAACATTGATTTTAACGAGCATCTGAAAACAGGCAGGACAAGTGAGCATCTTGTCTGACTCCTTGATTTTTCCTTTATAATGAAGATCGGAACCCCCGCAGTCATCAATTTAAACCCGAAACCTGTATCATAGGAGACCAGGCCGTCACTTTAAAGCCGGATAAAAAAAGAAAGCCTTAGTGCAGCCGTAAAACCAGCATACACAAGGCTTTAAAAGTGCCCCCGAAAGGAATCGAACCTTTAACCTACTGATTAAGAGTCAGATCAGTTATGCGTTTTATAGCTACAAAACAGCGTTTCTTGTACCTAAATGATTTCAAAAAAGGCACGATTTAGGTACAACATAATCAGGTACAGAACACCGTTCCGAATTTAAATTAACCTGTACCAGATTCAGGAAGCGAATTCAAATGAGGAAAACCCTAGTCTTTAAATCAAACGGCAAGCCAAGAAAAACAAGTGTCAAGACGTGGGCAGACCGACAAAAGGCCGCAGGGGTAAGACTGGAACTTTCGCAGCATAAACCCCGCAATCACTGGAAAAAAATGGTGGATGGGAAATACCACTATTTCAAGCACCCCATTACTAAAGCAGGCTATGAATCAGCATTACGGGAATGGTTAAATCTGAAGGCGGAAATGGATCTCGAGAAGCCATACCTGGCTTTGATTCAGCACCATATAGACATATTCAAAGCAGTTCAAAATTATTTCGATCATGCTGTAGAGCAAACCACCAAAGAAAAGAAAATGGCACAGCAGGTTGATCAGTTTATCAACTGGCTTGAAACCGCTTTTGACGATCCAGATCAATATATTCCAGAAGTTGATCCTTCAACCTCTCTGACTCAGGATGAAATTGATGAATTCGAGATTGTCAAACCCGATATAAGCCCAGAAGAAAACAATTTCAGGTGGGCGGTCATGAGCGCATTAAGAGGCAAGAGTGAACTCGCAGATAACATAGTACGTCGTTTTTTTGGAGAAGATCATATTGGAACTTTGACTTTTCAACTCCCAGAAGAATGGAAGGAAAAAACAGAATTTACAGAGTCACCTGAAAAGCTCCCACAGACAGTAGGCTACTGGGCCGAAGACTTTTTAAATCTTAAAGGTGCAAAAGCTGACAACAATCAACTAACAACAACTACAGCTAGAGACAGCAGGGAGAAACTAAAAAAGTTCAGAATCTGGATAGGCGATAAAACACCTATTACAAATATCACAAGTGAAACTTTAAAGCAGTTCTATCTGCACCTGTTACAGCAGGATTTCAATAACAAGCAGAATTACTTTAATTACAGCAAAAGTTTTATAAGATATGCTTGGCGTGAAGATGCTTGTAATCTTGAGAACCTTCCGAAAAACATAGACGATAGAGGAACATTCTCATTCAGGGGAACTACAAAAAAACAACAGACAAAGAACCGATTAAAAGAACTCTGGACAAAAGAGGATTTTAAAAAAGTGATTGCCAAAAATTCAACGATTTCTGAACGCTATCAGTGTTGGATTTTGTTGATGCTCAATTGTGGCTACACTCAGACAGACCTAAACGAATTGAAAAGAGATGAAGTTGATTTGAAAACAGGCAGAATAATCAGATGCAGAACCAAAGCAGAGAATTATTCAAATGCTCCTATCGTAAACTACAAACTTTGGAATGTTACTCTTGAGCTACTGAAGAAAGAAATGAAACGGTCTACTGATCCCGTTTACGCTTTGCAAGCAACTAAAGGTGCCAGGTTGATCAAAGAAGAGATCAAAAAAGATTCATCCGGTAAATTCATTGCTACCAAACATGATAATACGTCAAGAGGCTGGCAAAAAATCAGGAAGGAAGCAGGACTCGACAAGATTTTGAAATATATTCGCAAGACTGGAGCAACAACAATTAAAAGTGAATCAAAACATAAAAGCGAAGAAAGACTTTATCTTGGACATACACCAGATAATATGGCAGACCTACACTACAACATTATGGAAGGGCAGGTTTATAAACCACTTGATGAAGCTATAGGCTTCTTAGGTAAGCAGTTTGGTTTAAAATAATTTTACACAACAGGAAGCAGGCGATAAATCAATAAAAATTCTGTGAATTTCTGGGGCCTTCGGTCTCTGTAGTCAGTATTAAATTGTCAGGTATCTCATGCGGGTTCCGCAGTCACCGCTGAGTTCTACCAGGACCGCGGTTACCAGACTCTGCAGCGACTCCTCATTGGGAAATAGTCCCGCCGCGCGGGTGCGCCGTTTCAGTTCCTTGCTCTGGCGTTCCAGCAGACGCAGCACCTTGATAAACTCCCGGGTGCCGGCTGACTGCAGTTCGGCTTCCAGTCGGCGGCGGAGAATGCCTAGACAGACCGGCAGATCCCATTCCCGCTGGTGCCGGGCGATTAACGTCTCTTCAAACAACAGACGCACTTCAGCGATAGTGGCCACGATGGTGATCTGTCTATATGTATATTTTGTGGGGGGGGGACTGAGTAACTGTTGGTATCAAAGCGGACCAGCGACAGGGAGTACGCGTGTGCCTGTCCCAGACGGCAGTAGACGCAAGAACTCCCGTTGCTCTTCCGCCAGCAGGCTGTGTTTGGGAGAGGTCTTTCCCCGCAACTGGCGTTGTAGATCGTTCTGGCAGCATTGCTCTAACTGCTCGATCAGAGTCTCTAGGAAAGCAACCCGGGAAACTGGAACCAGAAAGTTCCTGCGGGAATAATCCAGTAACCGCTCCCGTAATCAACAGAAGAGCCATCAAGGCTGATTATATGAACGCGAATGCTAGACAGATGCAGGCCGTTTATAAATACCAGCGTACCGTTCTGAACGCCTTCACCGAAGTTGTGAACCGCATCCACAAGGTAGAGAACTACGGCAAGAGCGTTGAAATCAAAATGCAGCAGTTGGCTGCACTTGAAGAATCAGTTGATGTGGCCACAAAGTTGTTTCAGAACGCCCGTGCCGAATACGTGGAGGTATTGCTGGCCCAGCGTGACCTGCAGGATGCGAAAGTGGTCCTGATTGAAACCAAGCAGCAGCAACTGGCTGCCATCGTGAATACCTACCAGGCACTGGGGGGGCGGCGGAGTCATCCCGACTTATGATTCGGGCAGAGTTACAATCACAGACGAGCAATATGTGCCCCCCATGCTCGAAGAGGAATGAGGGACGGATCGTTTTCAGCATTGAGAGTCTTGAATTCGGAATAATTCCCACTCGTCCATCTGACGCCGACCAGACTTCCTAATCGATGCAGTTACTTCCCGTTTTCATCACCGGATCAGGCACTGCTTTTTCTGGTAGTAGATCCACCTATACTGAATGCTCACCAGTTGTATTCAATACCAACGCCGGTTACGCCAGACCAGGAAATCGGGAACATACGCCAGTTCTGATCGGCGTGCTGTGTGGCGTCGACAGCATTTGTTGCAACCCAGGCCATATACCAGCCAAGAAAGGCCTGTGAGGGATAGTGATGATTATCGTTGAGCCGTGACAATGGGGCCAGAGTAGAGCCGGCATAATAGAGCACCTTGAGCAATGGACGTTCCGTGACTTTGGCTGCTGCCAGAAAGGGAATGGCTCCCATAAAGCTGTGTCCGCTGACGCCGTTATTATCCTGAAAAGGTTTCCACTTCGCATTCGCAGACGTCTCTCCCGGCCGTGAGGCTCCGGTCACATACTGCATCGCCAGCATGGGGGGAGTGCCAACAATGATTGCCCGGATTGAGCGTTCCCCCCATTCGCCTGTTGCATTGATCAGTGGTACGTTTTCAAACAGCAGGCTGGCTCCCCAGGCTGCTGCAAAGAGCGGTAAGGTATCGCGACCATTCCCCAGTTCTTTCTGAGCATGAAAGGTCTCCAGCCAATCATCCGAGGAGGCCCCCAGCAGACTCGACTGTAGATGGTTCTGAATGCCGCCATCCAGTGATGAATTGGCGATGATTGCGCCAACACCAAAGCCGCCCGCCAGCCAGAGTAGTGACTCTTTCGAATAATAATGAGCATGGTCCTCTTTAATGCGGCTCCAGAATGAAGGGGTTGCGGCACAAAACTCTTCTTCGAGGGAGGAATTCACGCACCTATACTCTTCTCCCAACTCCGAAAGTGGATCTTCCTGCAGGTCTCCCTGAATTTTGATCAGCGCGGACTCAGGATACATGTCTTGCTGAAATTGATGATGGGCAGTTGCGTGCGTTTTCTCAGGTAGAGGAAGGAGAAGTTTGAACTCGGAGCGTGCTGCTACATTTTTGTCTGTCGGCATTGTTACGGGAACCTGAGTCTGTTCGGCAGTTATTTTTTCGGAGACTGAGGAATCCATTTTGATGACCCGTCGATAGCCAGGAGGCTCGATCAGTCCAGTCGCTGATTCCGGATCGGTACTGATGACAGTATCGATGTAAGTCTTTTCCTTCATCGTTATACAGCCGGTAGCCAGGCATATAATAAGGAGACAGCCTGGGATCAGAAGTCGTTCGAAGTTGGAGTGAGAGCGCAGAATCAACGTCATAATTGGCTTCATGAATTCAAATCATGCTTTAAGGTATTCGATAAAGTCAGCTGAAGATTGGGACCAACTGATGATGTGAGTTCAAACACGCTGCCCGCCAATCCGCGTGTAGTGAATATGTGATCGAATAATCTTATGGTGAGAGAGAAACGGAGTTGTCGCGTCTCTGACAATTCCGTTCTTCATCTCACTCTCAATCATTCATGATTTAAAAAGGCAACCTGAGAATCACTATTTTGTAAAAAACGCAATTCTAGAAGGGGAGCCATTATTAAATGCGGTCGTCTTTCTGCAATCTTGTAATTTTCAGGTCGGGGAACCAGCGATCGGAGTAGTACAGTTCATAGGCAGACTGAAAGAGGGCAATTGCATTATGCACCATGTCCTGATTGGGCGACGCCTGCTGATCCAGTTGATGATTGACGCGATTCAGTTCAAATTCTTCCACCGATTGCCCAAAGCCAAGGACGACCATCCGATTTTCGGAGTCAAGCAGCGCAACGTCATGATTATGCTGCATGATCTCACGACCTTGCCCGGGTTTTCTTCGGAGAACGTCATAGCCGAAAAAAACGGAACGATAGTCACTCCCCAGTCGGGCCATAATAGTAGGGGCAATATCCAAAGAGCACCCCAGTGTACTGCAACGTTCTCCCTGGCGTGTGCCGTCCGGCTGGATCATCAGTACCGGCACACGATAGGAACTCATCGGAAAGAGTTGACTGCCGGTAACCCGGGCACCATGGTCACCCATCACTACAAAAATCGTATTCTCATAAAATTCGTGACTCTGCGCTTCGCGGAAGAAATATCCCAAGGCCCAATCAGCATACTTCACGGCATTGTTCCGAGTCTGTTCTGTCTCGAGAATGCGGCCTTCGGGATACGTATAAGGCCTGTGATTGGAAACGGTCAGAAGTGTGGCGAAAAAAGGACGACCGGTTACCTGCAGTTTGTCGAGTTCTTTGAGTGCCTTACGGAACAGGTCCTCATCGCTGACCCCCCAGGCGTTGGCAAATACTGGATCGCGAAAATCAGATTGCTCGATGAAGTGATTAAATCCGTTGGCATTCATAAAAGACCGCACACCATCAAAGAGGCCTCGCCCGCCGGTCATAAAGAGACGCTCATAGCCTCGAGACGCGAGTACATTTGCCAGTGTATAAACCCGTTCGGAGTGATCACGTTTCAAAATAGATTCGGTCGGGATGGGAGGCATGGAAGTCATCACCGCTTCCAGGGCACGGGCCGTCCGGTTACCGGTCGCATACATATTATCGAACAGCAGTCCCTGTTTACTCAACTCATCAAAATGAGGAGTCAGCCCTCGCTTATCGCCCAGTACACCGATGAAGTCTGATCCCAGACTCTCTTCGAGAATCAGAACCACGTTATAGTTTTTTTGTGGTTGACCAGTCGCCACCATTCGATCGACCGGGTTTCTCGATCCCGATTTTAAATCGTCCCCGGTCTCTACGATCTGTTCCTGTAAACGCTGTTTCACTTCTTCGCTTTCCAGGGTCAGGTAGTTTTTATTAAAGTCGAAATGACAGGTCCAGCCGTAATACACGAAGCTGTAAAGCCCGTTCCAGGAACATTCATTTGCAACGCGATCTCGACAGACCTGGCGACTGCCTGCACTGGTAACAGACCAGAGCACAGCGATACCTGTCAGTACGAGTGCAAACAGGGAGAAACGCCGACGAAACGGCAGCGGTGTCGCGATGCCATTCTGGAAGTGTTTCCGCAGGAGAAACCAGCAACTGCTGCCAATCAGACCGACCACTGTCAAGAGTTCTACAATCGGATAAGACTCCCAGATATTACAACAGACCTCCTGAGGATAAACGATATACTCAAAAGCAATGTAATTTAAACGCGACTGAAATTCATCAAAGAAGATAAATTCTGCGATGCAGATGAAAGGTAGAAACAAAAACGTAATCATCCAGCTCAGATCAAGCAAAGATCGGTTGAACCGGCTCGTAATGCGTCGATTGGACAGAAACGTGAAATGCGTCAATTGAGGGATGATAAAGCAGAGCGCCACCAGCACATCATATTGCAGACCGACCAGAAACACAGACAGTTCCTGAGCAAAAGTGAGCTTTTGCAAATCTGCGTAAGTCAGAACCATGGCAATACGCAGAACCAGGAGGCAGAACAGTGTGATTGCAAAAATGATTGCCAGCACGGTGTAGCGGCCCGACCATGTTGCGATTGCTGTGTAACACCGTTTCAGCAGAAACAAGAATCTTGTACCTGTCCTGCAGACAGCGACATTCGACTCCTGAGAAGCTTCGGTAACCGTTTCCGGCAGGTTCATTGTCTGATCGGTTGTGAATGGTACTTTAGACATAAATCCTATATCCTTATTTCTGATGACTCTATGACTTCCTGGCTGAGTCCCTTTTCGAGATGGATACTCCGAAAGTTTTAGTAGTTAGCGTTAAAAAAATATCTGACATATGAAGAAGACATACTTATAGACCGCTCTGCTGCATGGATGTGCAACGCGACCAACTCCTGATTTCATAGTATTCAGGTTTAATATTTTTCAGGCGGGTACGGGTTACTTTACCGAGGAAGATCGGGAGACGCGATTTGGCGGGTCTTGTTATGTTGTAACAGCTCGTGTATTTCCATCCGGCCGTTATAGGTCTCAAAGTCATGTACGGAGACACCAAAATCATGCAGTGCCTCAGCCGACCAGGACGGCCAGGGAGACCAGTTTGCCCGGGGCGATGCCAGCACATCTACGGGAAGCCAGACGAATGCTGCCAGTAATGTTGCCAGTACGAGACTGACTGAAGCAGCGCAACCGGAGAGGGAGATCGGTTGTTGTCTTGTGCAATTCCTGGCAATCTGTGTCAGACGCCTTGCCCGGCTGGCAATCATACTCTGACCGCGGACAAGTGCCAGAGGCGTATGAGTCTCATCAGCCTCAGTCGCTCCGTATTCAATAATCGTCAGCAGCGTATGCAGGTACTGTGTAATTTCCTGAGGCGTTTGAACGGCGGCATCGTCACAGGCAAACTCCCTGCACAGAGCCGACTGCTGAGAAGCCCACCAGATCATGGGATGAAACCAGAAGATTACCTCCACTAGTCGCTGTAAAAAGAGTTGCAGTGGATGCCCGGTCTGCAAATGTTCCAGTTCGTGTCGAATGATAAAGTTGAATTTCTGAGGCTCAAAACTCAGAAGATACTCGGGAATCACGATGTAGGGATAATGTAACTGGGAACAGAAAGGAGAGACCAGACGATTTGTGGTCAGAATACGAACCTGTTGCTTACCGGAGAGGTTGAAATTGCGGCTCAGTTCATCAAGAGTCTCTTCAGAAAGATATTTCCTGATCTCGACAGGTTGACAGGATCTGAGAAAGCGGTTGACCAGCATGGCCCGCAGGATAAATACCATCAGCGAGAGAACCGTGCCCCCCAGCCAAACCCAGAACAGGACCTTTCCCAGTTGCATTTCGATGCTGAGGAGAGTCGAGGCATGATCCACACTGATCTGATTCCAGGGATTTAAAAACCGGGGATGGGGGAATAGCACCGCAACCAGAATTAACGTCAGTAGAATACCGTAACAGACGGTCCACAGTCGGCTCTGAATTCGTTCACTCTCTACCAGTCTCCCCAGCCAGTGCGTAATAATAATGACAATTGCCACCTGCACTGAGAGGGAAACTACCAGTTCCAGAAATTGGGTGGAACTCATGCATCTGCCTCCAGAGACTGAATAGCGAGTTTTAATTCTTCAATATCTGACTTCGACATGGAATTGTCTTCCACCAGGCTGAGCACCAGTGATTTCACTGAGCCCCCAAACAGACACTGCGTCAGTTCTGCCGCCATGCTCCGGCTGATCTGTTCTCGTGAAACTACAGGTTCATACTCATAGGCACGTCCCTTTTTCTGTTTACGAATGACACCACGCGTTTCATCGAGGATCTTGAGAGTCGTCATTACCGTGGTGTAAGCCAGAGTTCGCTCCAGCGAATCCACTACTTCCTGAACGGTAACCCGGCCTTTGCGCCAGACAACATCCATGACTTCCAGTTCGCATTTTGTCAGACGAAGTTTAGCCATCACAGAGATTCCTTTTCATAGACAACAGCCCGAATGTTAGAATCAGCTTTCCACTCAGAGCTGCCAGCCTCATTCGATATTAAAAAAACTCTTAGTGGGCAGAGCGGCGTGCCATCTGTCGATAAGTTGTCGAATCAATAGATTCTGAAACAAATCTGACATGCCCATCACCCCACAGAAAATTTGCGCCACCGGGATGACGACTCGAAAATTCACACTCATCGCACAATTTACAGTTGGGTGATGTCATAGCACTCCCTGTGAGACGGCAGGCAGCATCTTCGCCAGCCGCATCCACTCCCAGCCAGGTAGAAGGGACCATAGACATCGTCCGTTCTCCCACAACGATCGTGTTACTCAACCCTTGCTGCAGATGTGTAAAACGAATTGTCTGTGAATAAATCAATGAGCCATCTCCTGGAGGAGGCGGGAAGCCATCATCTGCTTCGACGGTGCCGTAGACTCCGACATAGCTAGCTGTAGGAAGTTCCATGATGGGTGCCCCCGCACCACCTGTGGGCAGTTCCTCGTACAATATGAAGGTCGGGGCAGAGATATCAGAAGGACAGAGAAAACCGGCAAGGGAGCTCAGGCAAGCCTGCTGATTGGCAGGATGCTCGAGGAGAAGATTTCGATCGATGATTGAGTAGAGGGATCGCTGCTCAAGATAAGGGAGCAGCGGTACCATCCATCCATACAGTGAATGCCGGGAGGCTTCGAACTGCCAGCCGGCGGGCAGACAGCCTTGGTTATCATGATAACAGTGAAGGGCGATCCCGATCTGCTTGAGCTGATTTTTGCATTGTAGCTGACGGGCAGTTTCGCGGGCGGAACCGACGGCGGGCAGGATCAGACTGATGAGCATACCGATGATTCCACATGTCACCAGCAGTTCCAGGACGGTAAAACCGGATCGTGTACGAACATGAGTTTTCTGTCGCTGCATTACTCTGGTCCCACAGCGCAGCTGCGAGCGATATGTAACAGCATTGAATCCCACGAGTCCCTGAGGCATCTTAGAAAATCCTTTTTTGTACCGGTTGAATCCGTTCCAAGGCCGGTTTGTACTAATGGTTTAGTATTTTGTCAATACGAAGAATCAAAATTGTTCTGTGAGTACAGGGAGCAGAACCAATGAATCCTGTATTACTCCAAATATGACATAATTCAACAATTTATCTCAGTAAGACGAACTCTTAATCAATTTGCTGTTGATTCAGTGAATGTCGATCAGGATGCCATCATCAATTCCGGTGGCAAACCGCTCGCGCCCGGCAACAGCACATCTGATTGTCTGAGTTCATTGACAACGCCGAGATGGCACATTGGATCAGGCGATCTACAAAGGGCCTGTAATGCGAGTATCACCAAGAATAAAAATGGTTGACGTTGCCCCGGGAGAGCGATGAGCCGGAAATGAGATGCTGCGAATATTGAATCAGATTCCAAAACATGGTCCCTGCTGTGCTAATCCTCGCTTCGCAGTAGACGGTACACTAACACTGATTATTTTCTGCAGTTTCATGAGAGTGCGGAAACGGTTCGAGGTGAACGAGGACATCTCGCAGTCTGGTAAATTCAGATAACAGGTGATCTTTAACCAGATGTCCAATACGATGCCCTTCTGCTACGGTAAGGTTCTGGTCAACTTCAATGTGAATATCGGCGAAGTATTCTAAGCCCGATTTCCTGACCCAAAGGGTTTCCACATTCTCAACCCCTTTAACCGAAAAAGCAGCTGATCGAATTTGATCTAAAAATTCCGGGTCTGCCTGCAGGTCCATCAGTTCGCTTGCGCTGGAGCGAAAGAGTCTGATTCCCGACCAGACGATCGCCGTGACTACAATCAGCGAAGCTACTTCATCCGCCCAGATGAACTGCGGGCCGCCAAAGCTGATGGTCGCCAGTCCGATGAGTACGGCCAGAGAACAGAGGGCGTCGCTCCGATGGTCCCAGGCACTGGCAATAATGACTGCGGAGCCCGTGCGACGTCCGATACGCACATTGTAATGATACAGGACCTCCTTGATGACGATGTTGGCCCCGGCAATCCACAGAGTCCATGCCGGAGGAATCCCGTGCTGGCTCGTCAAACGCTGAACGGCTTCCCAGCCGACATACAGCGCTGAGATGATAATCACGATTGCCACATTCGAAGCCGCAATTCCCTCGGCGCGCGTATGACCATAAGGATGCTCTTCATCCGCGGGGCGCTGGGCATAGTGTAGGGCAATCAGCACGACCAGTGTCGACATGACGTCACCAATCGAATTGACGGCGTCTGCAATCAGCGCAAACGAATTCCCGATAATCCCCCCAACCAGTTTGACGATTCCCAGAAACAGATTTGCCGCCAGACCATACAAGGCGGCCCGGGTAACTTCAGCATATGTTTCCGCAATGGAGTTTCGATCTGCCAAGGTGCGACTGCCTTATATTTTAGAACGCTGCAGGGATCGGATTTCTGTTACCGTGATATGATATCATACCCAACCAGCGTTCAAAGGTTGAGACTGGTTGAGTATGATCAGTGAATCGAACGTCATTCCTGTTGGATCAATGTTCAAATTCCGTCATGTCAACAGTATCCGGGTGAACCTCTTTTGGTTCAAACCAGCGGTAAATTGTCGGCAGTACCAGCAGTGTCAATATTGTGGACGTGATCAGTCCCCCGATCACCACGGTGGCCAGCGGACGTTGAACTTCAGCCCCGGAGCTACCCGACAGTGCCATGGGGATGAAGCCCAGGGCACCGCAGGAAGCCGTCATCAGCACGGGACGTAAACGATCCATCGCACCATTGACAACGGCGTCATGCTGACTGTCTCCGGCATGCCTCAGATGACGCACATGTTCGATCAGCACCACGCCATTCATTACCGCGATACCGAACAGGGCAATAAAGCCGACCCCCGCCGAGATCGAAAACGGCATGTCACGCACCCACAGGAACAGAATTCCGCCGGTCGCAGCGATCGGCACGTTCAGATAGATCAGCATCGCCAGCTTGACCGAATTGAACGTCATGTAAAGCAGGGCAAAAATCAGGAACAGTGCCACGGGTACCGCAATCGCCAGACGCTGACTCGCCTGCTGAAGGTTTTCAAACTGACCACCCCATCGCAGGGTATAACCGGCAGGCAGTTCGACATCGCGCTCGACGACTTTCTGTGCTTCGGCGACAAAACCGGCAAGGTCTCTGCCGCGGACATTACTCTGAATCAGCAGTCGACGTCGGATCGAATCCCGACTGATTTCAACCGGTCCCTCCTCAACAGTGATGTCAGCCAGTTGGGAGATTGGAATCTGACGTCCCTGAGGATCTTCGATTTTAAGCTCCGCGATCCGTGTCACATCCTTTCGCCACTCCGGACTCAAGCGGACCTGCAGAGGGAAACGCCGCTGTCCTTCGAAGACCTGTCCCACAGAGACTCCGCCCACCGTGGCGACGGAATCCAGTACGGCACGGGCGTTGATCCCATAGCGGGCCAGTTTTTCGCGGCGGATAATCACCCGCAGGTAAGGCAGACCCGCGATCTGTTGCGCCTGCACATCTGCGGCCCCCGGAACCTTGTTGAGGGCCACCACGATCTCATCCCCTTTGCGTTTCAGTTCATCCAGGTCATCCCCGTACAGGCTGATTCCGATGTCCGAGCGGACCCCGGCCACGAGTTCCTGCACGCGGAGTTCGATTGGCTGGGTGAAACTGTAACTGTTACCGGGTACCTGATCTTCCAGCTTCTGCTGCATCGCTTCAATCAGTTGCAGCTTTGTCACACCTTCCTTCCATTCCGAAATTGGTCTGAGCCGTACCAGAATGTCCGTCTGGTAAACGCCCATCGGATCGTTCGCAATTTCCGGGCGACCGGTTTTAGAGACGACCGTTTCCACTTCCGGAAATTCCAGCAGAGTCCGTTCGATGGCCTTGGTCATCTCAATGGAAGTTTCCAGGGAAATACTGGGTAGTCGGGTAGCCTGAATGGCGATGTCACCCTCGTCCAGTTTCGGTACAAATTCCAGTCCAAAGCCGGCAGCCATGATCACACTGAAAATAAACAGGGCAATCGAACTCAGGAACATCAGCCCGGGCCGCAGCATGGAAAAACTTAACAGCGGCTGATAGGCCTGTTTTATCCAGCGAACCAGGAAGGTTTCGCGTTCTTTCATCTGACGCGCCAGAAACAGGGAGGCCATGACAGGCATCACCGTTACGGACATGATCAGCGCCGAGGAAAGGGCCGACATGAACACGAACGCCATCGGGCGAAACATTTTTCCTTCCATACCCTGCAGGCTCAGAATCGGAATGAATACGATGATCACAATAATGCCGGCAAATAGAATCGGTTTGCCGACTTCTTTGGCCGATTCCCGGTAGACGCCCAGCGGAACCCGGGCGCCGCCGTGATCCCTCTGGTAGTGCGACGCCCGCCGCACGCAGTTTTCGATCATCACCACGGCACCATCGACGATCACGCCAAAGTCGACGGCCCCCATGCTCATCAGGTTCGCGGAAACCCCCGCGTATCGCATTGCAATCAGGGCGCTCATCGCAGAGAGTGGGATCGCTGCCGCCACGATCAGTCCGGCGCGCACATCTCCCAATAGCAGAAACAGCATGATAATGACAAGTAACACTCCCAGACCGATATTTTCAGCAACGGTATGGATCGTCTTATCCACCAGTTCTGTCCGGTCATAAAAGGTTTCGATGACGACGCCTTTGGGTAAAGTTTTCTGTATTTCTGCAATTTTTGATTTTACATCCGCGACCACCTGGCGGGAATTTCCCCCCATGATCATCATCACCATGCCGATGACTGCCTCGCGGTTTCCGTCACGGGTTACCGCGCCTTGTCGTAACATGGGAGCGAAGCGAACTTCTGCAATATCGCGAACCCGGATCGGAGTCCCTTCGCGACTGTCCAGAATAATCGTGCGGATATCTTCCAGAGAACTGACCAGGCCTTCCCCGCGTATCAGCCTCTGTTCGGCTCCATGGGTTATATAGCCGCCTCCGGAATTGCCATTGTTTTCCTCAAGTGCCTGAAAGACGTCGCTCAGCGAAATTTCATAGTTCTGTAATTTGGCAGGATCAATCTGAACTTCATAGGTTTTCAGTTCGCCGCCGAAGGTATTGACTTCAATGACGCCGGGAACACTGCGGAGCTGAAACGCGATTTGCCAGTCGAGGATCGTACGCAGTTCACTGAGTGAATACTCATCAGCCATTTCGCTGCGAACTTCGAACTGATAAATTTCACTCATGCCTGTGGCAATCGGCCCCAGTTCGGGGGTGCCCATTCCCGGAGGAATATTTTCTCGCGCTTTCAACAAGCGTTCATTAATAAGATTGCGCGCCCAGTAAATATCGGTGCCATCCTGAAATGCCACGGTAACGGCACTCAAGCCAAACCGGCTGATCGAACGGATTTCTTCGACATTCGGTATCCCACTCATGGCGTTTTCTACTGGGAAAGTAATAAACTGTTCTACCTCAACCGGTCCCAGTGCAGGGGAGTTTGTCAGGATCTGCACCTGCACGTTCGTGAGATCGGGAACGGCATCCAGGGGGATGGTCGTGGCAGAAAAAACGCCGAGACCTAATATCACCAGGGCCAGCAACATCACGATAAATCGATTGTTTAAAGACCATTCTATAATATGGTTGACCATGTACCTTACTCCTCACCCATCAAGTCTTCGAGCATTTTAGACTTCAGGATGAAGCCGCCGTTCAACACCACACGTTCACCTGGTTGCAGGCCTTCCAGAATGACCGAGGATGATTCATTCTGTTTTCCCAGCTTGATCAGCCGTTTTTCAAACTGATCTCCTCCAGTATGCACAAACACAAAATCCTGTCCTGCATGTTCCTGCAGGGCAGAGAGGGGAACCGTTAACACCTCTTTGCCGGTTGCTGGTTTAAACTCGATATTCACGAACATGCCAGGTTTCAGCAGATGATCGGCATTAGTCGCAATCGCCCGCATCGCAACTGTACGGGTCTTTTCATCCATAATCTCACCAGTGAAAAATATCCTGGCTTCAAAAGATTGATCAGGCCAGGCTTCATTAAAGACTCGCACCGGTTTTCCCGCCAGGGAGTTCAGCAATGGAATGTTCTTCTCGTAAATATCTGCTGTAATCCAAACCGTCGACAGATCGGCAATACTGAGGATCTGTGTCTCTGGGCGGGCTTGTTCTTTTAAAGTCACGTCTTTTGAAATAACGGTTCCACTGATGGGAGCCCGAACGAAATAATGGGAAATCTTTTCTCGCTGCTGTTCCGGATTAATGGATTCGATTTCTTGCTCTTCACACCCCAGAATACGAAGGCTGGTTGCTGCCACTGCTACCCTGGTCGCTGCTTCTTTGACTGACTGAGAGGAAAGCAGTAACGCCGTTTTGAGCTCATAATCTATCTGTTCAATTCTCGCCTGAAAAGCAGCGAGGTCGGCATTTCTGCTGGCTTTGGCTGCGTGTAATTGTTTGAAAGCAATCGCACCGCTTCTGGTCGGTTCTTCCAGGCGGTCTACATCTGCATTGGTTTTCAGGTAACTTGCATAGGCCATCAGCAGTCGTTCACGATAATTTCCCATCCCTCGATTACGAAACCGTTCTTCAATTTCCGTAATCGACTCCCGTTTTCTCAGAGCAGCCAGCAGCAGACTGGTGTTTGTGGCGATCTCCTGTTGGATTTTATCCTTGACGACTGCCATCTCGTGCTGCAGACGAGCTTGGTACAACTCCAGTTTGGCCTGACCGATCTCCCGGCTATGCACGACAACCAGCAGATCGTTTGCTTTCACAACCTGGCCAAGACTCACGTCAACACTGTCAACAGAACCTTCGACCATCGGATAAATATGAGCGATCTTATCTTCGTTTAAAGACACTTTTCCTGTCAGACGAATTGTCTCGGCAAACTGGTTTGTCGAGACGGTCTCGGTTTGCAGACCGGAAGCATCCCACTTTGATTCAGGCAGAGTCACTGTGACTGTCTCAGGACTTTTGTTCTGTACCCCGTGCTTTGTTTCGGATTCAACTGGCTGTTTTGCTGACTCAGTTACAGGGGCTGTATTTGATGCGGGTGTCAGTGAACTGAACTGATAAATTCCCACAACTGCCACGACTGCCATGATCGTGACGATGAGAAACAAAACCGGTTTACTGCTGGCGATAGCTGGCATAGGCGGTGTTTTGCCTGTTGTCTGGTTCATACTAATACCTCAAGAAACGGGAACCGGGAATCGGTTGCAGACCTTCTCCTGCGCAGTCAGTGACGCAAACGGCAGCGCACAAAATCAGCAGGAAGGGGAACAGTTAAGAGACTGTTTTGCAGCGAGGGATCAGCAGGTCGACTTGCAGCAGAGCTGAAGAATATCCTGGTCTGGCTGGTTGAGTGAGGCCTGATCCAGAGAGGTGTGGAGCGAAGGATGAGTTGTTTCCGAGAGAGGTAACAATTCCAAACTGAAACAGCCCCTGGTCATCGCATGGCAGGTCAGATCTTCCAGATCTGTGGAAGCCATGTTTAACACATCCGTAAATAGTACAGGGAGTGGTTTGTCAAAATCACTCCCGCCGCAAACCCAGTGGGAATGGGGTGTGCCAGGCACTCCGGAGTTCGAGTCGTGATCTCCGTGATAAATCTGCATATGCATTGCCAGGAGGGATCCGTTATCACACTGCCCCAGGTAATCCACATGCGAATGCACAACGGGACGAGGCCCGGGCCAGGCGATGACCAATAGCAGCAGGCATCGAATTGTGATGTTCAGATTGAACATTACAGGCTTTCACAAAGGGAAGATGGGAGTACTTGCAGGGAGGGAAACATCAATACTTAAAAAGCAGCGGGAGAGACTCTGATTCATCTTTCATAATTCATACTCCTCGTCCAAGGCAATTACAATGCTTGAGTTCAAATTTTAATCGGAATTGCTGCTCATGGTCTTTGTGCATACTGCCACAAGTGGAATTCAATTATTTGTATACTAATAAATATCAGCCTGCTTTACGAGTCACAGAAGTTAAATTGTGTGGGTTCTGATGGTTACTATGGCATTAGTAGTAAACGGGGCACTGATTTTCCGGTAATTGCTCAGGTTGTTTGATCGGCACGACCGAACATAACAGGTGTATCGATAAATTACGGAAAATCAGTCGATTCATCAGTTGTGAAACGTTTACGGATGGCATAATCAATCATGGTACGAGTCCAAAATGACAGTTACAGATTTCAGATGAAGACGTTCGGAATGGCTTTTGTAGCTGGTTCCCTACTGATATCTGGCTGTTCCATGAATCCTTTTATCACGCAAAACGAAAGCAAATCCCACAAATCTCTTGTCTCTGCCAGTGAAAATAATACTGAGAATAAGAGCCAGACAGACTCAGTACAGGAATCACTTTCCCCGGTCAGTCATGTAGAGTCGACCAGTGAATCTGAGAAAACTGACACGATTAAGTTGGTCGGTGCCGAAGAGCATCATTACCCGAAACCGCTGGAACCGGTTCAGGCTCCCACAGTGGAAGAGCAGGCAATTCTGACTGGTGGAATGACTTTACAAGATCTGGAATCGATTGCACTGGAAAACAATCCTGCGATTCAAGAACTCGCAGCCACCACTCAGAAAGCAGCGGGATACCGAGAACAGGTGACGACACGCCCGAACCCGACTGTGGGGTATCAGGGACAGCAATTAGCCGATCGTGGGACAGATCAGCATCTGGCATTTATCGAACGAGAATTCGTGACCGGTAATAAACTGGAATTGAATAATCGAGTCCTCAATGCGACGTTGTCTGCCCAGCTGCAGGAACTGGAAGCGCAACGCTACCGGGTCAGAACTGATATTCAGATCCGATTTTATGAGGCGTTGGCGCTGCAGAAGCAACTGGAACTGATTGTTGAGTTTTCACAGGTGGCAGAAAAGGGGCTGGACTTTGCAAATCAGCGTCTGAAAGCCGGGGAAGGAACGAGGGTGGATGTCCTGCAGTCTAAGATTCTCAAAAGCGAAGTCGATTTGACACAGCGACAGACCAGGGCAAAGCTGGCTGCCGTCTGGAGAGAGATGGCAGCAATCTCAGGGATTCCCGAATTGAAATACACAAAACTGCAGGGAACTCTTCCCTCGGAAACGGGTCCTGTTGACTGGGAAGGCCTTGCAGCGAATATCGTCACTTCCAGCCCGGAATATGCCGCCGCCCATGATCGCATTTCCCG
Organism: uncultured Gimesia sp.; assembly: GCF_963972345.1. Classification (NCBI taxonomy): domain Bacteria; kingdom Pseudomonadati; phylum Planctomycetota; class Planctomycetia; order Planctomycetales; family Planctomycetaceae; genus Gimesia; species uncultured Gimesia sp. The sequence continues at coordinate 30,912 of NZ_CAXAVM010000068.1, forward strand.
GGCTTATGCAGCTCTGGAACGGCAGGAAGTTCAACCCCTCCCTAATATGACGGCACAATTGGGAGCGGGGGTCGACTATTCGACCAACTCGGGAATGTTGAATTTACAGGTCGGTGTGCCTTTGCCGATCAGTAACAAAAACCAGGGAAACATCTCAGCCGCTCAAGCAGAAATCTGTCGGGCTCAAATGGAAGCGCTGCGGATCAAAAACTCGATTGAGGAACGACTGGCTGTCGTTTCCAGAGAATACGACACAGCAACGGCAGCCATTGATCTGTATTCAAATAACATTCTCCCCAGTGCCCGGGAATCTTTGGAAATAGCAAATCAGGCATATCAGGCTGGCGAGGTTGGTTTCGTACAGATCCTGCTGGCCCGGAAGACATTCTTTGATACCAATCTGAAATATGTAGATGCCCAGTCCCAACTCGCAGCGGCGCAATCCAGAATCGATGGTTATGTTTTAACGGGCGCACTCAACAGTGTGCGAGATGACAGCGGCGATGCCAGCTTACGGGATCAGACTTTCAGCCAGCAGTAGACCGGATCATCGAAAACGGTAATGCTGATTTAAGCCCTTTCGGGATTAGTAACTCAGCGTAGGTCATCTCCAGTGGGAGCAAACGCTGGAGGTTGTTCCGGTAACCGCCCAGAATCTCTTCCACGCTCGGCAGCTGGTCCGGTTTCTCTGCGATCTTTGTTTCCGCCTGTGAAGTGCCGGGTACGAACGCATACAGTGCCAATCCAGACCCAATGTAACCGAGAGGCAATCAGCGACAGATTCCAAAGAGGGGTATCGTACAGTGCAAAGTTACGATCCCCGATGATAGTTTTTCCATGTACCATTCCTACTGGAAGAAATTCTCGGCTTTCTGAACTGACCCGTGGAATGACAATGATTCGATTGCTCTGCCTGTGTCGAATTTCCCCGAATTTATGAGGAGCCGAAGCCATTTCTCGCGTTTGTGCCTTCGGGCTCTTTAATCTCATCTCGCTCACTAAATTTAATCGCTTAGCAATAGGAGTGATTGATTTTGCAAAATCGACTTGAGTGTCTTCTATCCACAAACAAAATCGTTGTCTGCCGTTAATGAATTCTTCAGAATTCGAATATTCGTAGAGTATGGAAAGAGATGTCGGGTATGAAGTCACGATTTCTTCTCTCTCTGAAGCGTTTAGGAACAGATTTCCTCCATCTACGGGTTTACTTCCAAAGTCCATTGCGGGAAGACCATTAAGCGGAAGTGCTGATTTTTCAACAATAACATTAATGCCAGCTACAAGATAAGCATTTATGTTTTCAGTGTCTTTGAATACAGATTCCTGATCAGTTACGGAGAATAATTTCCTGCCCTTTGCTGGGTGATTTGATATCCCTACAATCACAACTGTTACACCGGCTTTATTGCTGGCGAGATTCGCCCATTTAAAGCTGGTGTGAGCAAAGGAAATCTCGTGGCCAGTTTCAAAGATCAACGGCCAGATAATCGGCACTTGCTGGCCTTGGCAAATCGAGTTGGTCGCCACAAACGCAGCCGACGATTCCGTCTGTGTTCCGTAATCAGCGGCTTTCATAAACCAACCGCTGACGTAGTCCAGAGACTTCCAGCTCTTTGTTCGACCGTCAAAAATAGATTTGAGATCGTCCTTCTGATCCTTCGATTGCCACGTCGATCCTAGATACGGTGGATTTCCGCAGAGATACGTCTCTCCTCCCTCGTTCTCGAATTCCACTTCCGCCTGATCGATCAGGTTGCTGAACAGATCGTCCCCTCGATGCTTCACGCTTTCGCCGGTCGGAGGGCAGATGCTGAGCCAGTCCAGCCTCAGAGCATTCCCGCAGGTAATCCAGTTGTCCGCTTCCAACGGCAGAAACTCTGCCAGCGCGAGAATCTCACCGCGATAGAGGACATCGCATTGGTATTCTGCGATGATGAGTGCAAGCCGGGCGATTTCACAGGAGAAGTGCCGAAGCTCGATTCCGCGGAAATTGGTCAGCGGGATTTCCGAACGCCTGTCTGCTTCACCCCGGCGCTTGTTAACTTCTGCTTCAATAGCCCGCATTTCCTTATAGGCGATAACCAGAAAATTCCCGGAACCGCACGCCGGATCAAAGACACGAATGTGGGCCATACGGTTACGCAGATTGAGCAGCTTTCGAGAATTATCTCCCGCTTCTTCCAGCTTCTCCCGGAGGTCATCCAGAAATAGCGGATTGAGCACCTTAAGAATGTTTGGGACGCTGGTGTAGTGCATCCCAAGTGCTCCCCGTTCTTCATCATCGGCTACAGCCTGAATCATCGAACCGAAGATGTCAGGGTTGATCTTTGTCCAATCAAGATTCCCGACATGCAGCAGATAAGACCGGGCAATCTTGCTGAATTTAGGAACGTCCAAACTGCCAGAAAACAGCCCACCATTCACATACGGAAACGTATTGGCCCAGCTGGGAAGTCTGGCGGCCTCGCGGTCTTGTTTATTCGATTTTACCTGCATAGCCCGGAAGGTTTCGGTAATTACCTCATGCGTGTTGGAAGAATCACGTTCGCTCATCTGCTCCACAGTGGCTGTGAAGAGTGTGGGTGTGTGAAAAATCTTGGTGTCTTCGGCAAAGAAGCAGAAAATCAGTCTGGCAAAGAAATGATTCATTTCCTCTCGACGGGCATCAGTATCCCAGTCGGGATTCATTTTGAGCAGTTCAACGTACAGCCGGTTAAGACGACTGGTGGCCCGAATATCGAAAGCACTTTCATCAATCTGCCGAACGGTCGAGATCCCTGCCAACGGCAGAAAGAAGGTGAACCGATCGGGAAAGCGGCTATATTCACAAGCCAGAGTCTCGCCATCAATCAGCCGTTCAGATTCCAGAGTGATGCCGTCCGTTGACAGAATGTACTTGGTTTTCTGCCGAGCCGTCGCCGGGCTGTTCCGTAATGCTTTCAGGGTGTCCGGAACCTGGCCTTCGCTGCAGACTTTGATGTGAATGTTGTTCCGCTGAAGAACGCCACCTTTAAGGTCGGATTGGTTCGTGTTTCCATTTTTGAGCCGTTTGAGGGTTGTTTCCTTATTGCCGAAGGATTCCAGAAAGGCATACGGAAATTCCGCTGCATTGAAAGGAGCTTCAGCAAGCAGCGATACGGCTTGTTCAATTTCAACTGCGTTCATTTCCGCCTAACACTCATCAGCTCAAGTTTCTGCTTATCCAAGTTGATCGACTATCTACAAATATGACAACATCTGTGTAGTGTCGTCCAATATAGCGGCCATTGAATGTGACCGCCATCTTGCCGCTTGTCTGGGACGATAATTATCTGGGAACCTATCAGGAAGTACTATTTCTAAATTTCGCTGATATTTGTGGCAGAATACATGCAGGTGACACCTTTAACTATCAGAGATCGGCACTGATATGTTCGAACACCCTGAAACAGTCTCTCTGATGTCTGTTTCAGGATGTCTTTCTTACCAGACCTTTGACTTAAATAATACATGTCCCAAATTCTAAGAAAGGAGCGATATGCTACAGAGACAAGAAATCATGTTGATTAGAGCTG
>NZ_CAXAVM010000069.1:0-34371 GCF_963972345.1 uncultured Gimesia sp.
CGACAGGCTGACTGCTTTGCTGATAAGTCTCCGAAGTCATGATCAGCTGGTGCAGTTGTTTGATCGACCAGCCATGATCCATGAACCAGGTAGCGAGCCAGTCCAGCAGTTCCGGGTGGGAGGGCTGATCTCCTTTCTGCCCGAAGTTGTTGGGAGTAGCCACCAGTCCGGTTCCAAAATGCAACTGCCAGATGCGGTTCACAATTACCCGGGCGGTCAGGGTGTTGTTCGAGCTGGCAATCCAGCGGGCCAAAGCCAGTCGTCTGCCTTCAGAGGTCTGTGGGATGGTATTCCAGGCATTCGGTTCTCTGGAACTGTTGGAGCCGGCCACCGCACTGAGAACTCCCGGCGTCACCTTTTCTGTGGGAGCAGTGATCGCGCCTCCGGCAAGGATGAACGTCTGTTGGATTTCGCCCTGTTTTTGTTTCGCACCAGGGATGAGGTTGACCGTTTTCGTAGAGCGGTAATTGTTGGGGGGACCATTGTAAACACTGAAAGCATATGGTTCATACCGTTTAAGTTCCCGCTCGAAATAGTCGATGCGTTTGTTATTGATTTTCAGCAGGCTTTTTTCGAACTCAGATAAACCAAACCATCTGAGTGGTGGCCGCTTATCGGCAGCAACCTGTTTGAGGTTTTGATAACCGTTTTCTTTGAGCCAGGCGGCGATCGCTGCGTCTGTTTTCTCTTTAAATTGCTGTTGTTGTGCCCGGGTTTCTGCAAGGAGTCGTTCGGTGCGTTCTTTCATGTCGGCAAAACCGGAAATGTTTTCGTAAGGCTGATATTCCACTTTGCGGTCTGCGAATTGAACCGGAGCAAAGACTGCCTGGATGCGGTAGTAATCACGAGTGGGGACCGGATCAAACTTGTGATCGTGGCATTTGGCACAACGAAAACTATGTGCCAGAAAACTGACGCCCGTGCTTTGCGTGATATCATCCAGAAAGAGCTGACGGGTTACCGCGGCGACACTCATTCCCGTGTGTTCCCACGGGCCGCTGCGAAGGTAGCCCGTGGCAATCAGCAGTTCGGGATCGTCGGGGTCCAGTTCATCGCCCGCCAGTTGTTCGATGATGAATCGATCATAGGGTTTGTCGGCATTAAAACTGCGCACCAGATAATCGCGATACCGCCAGGCATTGGGGCGTTCATAATCATTGGCAAACCCGCTGGTGTCAGCATAGCGGACAACGTCAATCCACATCTGAGCCATCTGCTCGCCATAATGGGGGCTCTCCATCATCTTTTTAATTAACAGTGACCAGCTGTCTTGATGCTGGGAATTTTCAAATTCATGGATCTGCTTCAAGGTGGGAGGCAGCCCGGTCAGATCATAGGTAGCGCGTCGAATGAGTGTTTTTTTCTCTGCTGCAGGGGAAGCGATGAGTTGTTTCTGCTTAAGTTTCTGCTGAATGAATGCGTCGATCGGATTTCGTTGGGAATTCAGTTTTTTACCGAGTGCCGCCCAGGGAACCGGAGGACGTTGGATGGGCTGATAGGCCCAGATGTCAGCAGGTTCGTAGGTGCGGTTGGTCCAGGTCGGACTCTGTCCGCCTGAGGTGGACATCACGATGGAGGACTGCTGGCTGGAATTGTTCGTGCTCGATGGGAGGAGTTCCCTGTCTGTCCAGACGGCACCTGTTGAGATCCACTGTTGCAAGTCAGCGATTTCCGCTGCATTCAGCCGATTGCGTTCCTGGGGCGGCATCTGAATATTTTCATCTTTCCAGGTGACCGCTTTCCAGAAGGGACTCTCTTCGGGTTTGCCGATAATCACTGCCGGTTCGCCTGACTCGCCCCCCCTGATGAGGGAGTCCCGCGTCAGCATGTTGTAGTCCCCCTTGATATCGTCGGGTGTACTGCCATGGCAGCCCAGGCACTTCTGTTCCAGCAGGGGACGAATCTTCTGAAGGTAGAAAATTTTTTGTGCCGTCAGCGGGGTCTCTTCTGCTGAAGCAACTTCGATCAATGGCAGACTCAGCAGCAGCGCGAAACAGAGGCCACTGCAAAATGTCTGCGCAAGACGAGCAGAAGAAACGTACATAGAGAAATCTCTCAATGTCAGGTAAAAAGATCGGGATGATATGCTTGAAGTCTTCTCTATAAAGGTACTGGGCGGGACATGAGAAATCAATTTCATTTCAAACTGATTCAAAGCCTGGACACAAACTTACACTGATCTTTCTCTTAACAAAGTTATGTATTTGGGTGGGAAGGCGAACAGTCTTGCGATACGATTGACCTTAATCGACTGCTGCACTGCGGCGGTGACTATTCTGCATTGATGTCCCATTTTGAGAAAAGGCAAATCATGAGTATTCGATATAAGATCATTGGCTGGGGGTTGTGTTTGTGCGCAGTATGTTCCCTGGTCGGTCAAAACGAAGTTCTGGCTCAGAAAGAAACGAAGCCGGACAAACCGAAGACGTTACCAGAACCTCTGCCCAAAGAGGGGAGTATTACCGATGGTGCGATCGTAAAAATTCCACCAGAAGATGCCTTACATCCGGGGTATACCTCTTTGTTTAACGGCGAAGACTTTACCGGCTGGAAAGTCCCGGAAGGTGACAACGGTCACTGGAAAGTCGTGGAAGGAGTGATCGACTATGATGCACAGAGCGAAGCCAAAGGGGATAAGAATCTCTGGACTGAGAAAGAGTATGGCGACTTCATTTTAAGCATGGAATGGCGCATCAAAGAAACCACGGGACTGTATAAGGTGCCCATTGTTTTAGCCGATGGTTCAGAATTAAAAGATGCCAAAGGCAATGTCATTACAGTCGAGCTTCCGAATGCCGATTCGGGAATCTATCTGCGAGGCACTCCGAAAGCGCAAGTCAATATCTGGTGCTGGCCCATTGGTTCGGGGGAAGTTTATTCATACCGCCGCAATCAGTCGGTTTCTCCTGAAGTTCGAGCAGGTGTGACTCCCAAGATTAATGCCGACAAACCAGTGGGGGAATGGAATAAGTTCATTATTATCATGGTCAAGGACCGGCTGACCGTTATTTTGAATAATGAAATGGTCCTGGAAAATGCCCAGCTGCCAGACGTTCCGGAAAAAGGGCCGATTGCTTTTCAGCATCATGGTGGAAAATTGAAGGATGGAACTTTCAGTCCTGCCAGCAGCCTGATGCAGTTCCGCAATATTTATATTAAAGAACTTGATTAACTGCCGATTGATTCTGCTGAATTGATCCCTTACGATTGAACCCGTCTCCTGGCACGTGAGTGTATCCAGCAGGCGGGTTTTTCTTTTGAAGATTCACAGGTGAAGCAACGATGATGCAGAATTTTCGGGTTTGCTGGTGGTGTCTGGTCTGGTGTCTGCTGACGCCTGCATTCGTACTAGCCCAGAAATCGGATAATCCGTTTCGAGAATTCATTCGCCCGACGGAACCGCTCACCCCACAGAACGAACAGAAGTCATTTACTCTGCCACCCGGATTTGAAATTCAGTTGTTCGCAGCCGAGCCTCAAATTCAGAAACCTTTGAATATGGCCTTTGACATTAAAGGTCGACTCTGGCTTACGGAATCTTCCGAATATCCTTATCCCGTCAAAGCGGGAGAGCAGGGGAAGGATGCGATCAAGATCCTGGAAGATACAGACGGTGATGGCCGTGCTGATAAAGTGATCACGTTTGTCGAAGGTCTGAATATTCCGATCGGCCTGTATCCTTATCGAAATGGAGTCATCGCTTTCAGTATTCCGGATATCAGTTATTACGAAGATACGGACGGAGATGGCCGCGCGGACAAAGTGACAAAGTTGTTCGGCCCGATGGGCTTTGAACGTGATACGCATGGCATGAATAACTCGTTTCGTCGCGGCTTTGACGGCTGGTTGTATGCCAACCACGGCTTTAACAACCAGACCCACGTGAGTGGCAGCGATGGTCATGTAGTCGAGATGCAGTCTGGGAATACCTACCGGATGCGGCTGGATGGTTCGCGGGTTGAACATTTCACGCACGGACAGGTAAATCCGTTTGGCTCTACCTTTGATGAAAAAGGAAATCTGTTTACAGCAGACTGCCACTCGAAACCGATCTACCAGATTCTACGAGGCGGATACTATCCGAGTTTCGGCAAACCCCACGACGGGTTGGGATTTGTGAAGCCCATGATGGATCATCTGCATGGTTCCACCGCGATTGCCGGTGTGGAAATCATTTCTGCAGATCAATTTCCCCCGGAGTATCAAGGTGATTTCTTCAGCGGAAACGTCATGACGAGCCGCGTGAACCGGAATTCTCCCGTGTATCATGGGTCTACGATCATCGCACAGGAAGAACCTGATTTTCTGATCTCGACTGATCCCTGGTTTCGCCCGGTAGATATTCGACAGGGCCCCGATGGTGCCCTGTATGTAGCTGACTTCTATAACAAGATTATTGGGCATTATGAAGTTCCCCTCGATCATCCGGGGCGGGATCGCTATCGGGGACGCATCTGGCGAATTGTCTGCAAAGACAAAGATCATTCTCCGGTGGACTATTCTCAAATGACCGTGGGACAGTTAATCGCTGCGCTTGGTACTTCTAATCTGACGACACGGATGCTGATCACGGATTATCTTTCAGATCAGTCAGAACTGGATGTGATAGAGCCACTACAGAAAGCAGTGTCCGAAGCGAAGCAGCCAGCAATCGTCGTGCATGCGCTGTGGGCGCTGTTTCGTCGGGATGCGTTGACTGACAGCTTGCTGGGAGAAGCTTTGGCGAGTCCTGCGGAACTGGTGCGGATTCATGCTGCGAAAATTCTGGCGGAACAAAAATCATGGAGTCCTGCCCATCGTCGACAGATGACAAATGCGTTGCAGGATCCAGATGCGTTCGTGCAGCGTGCTGCCGCAGAAGCGCTGGGACTGCACCCCGCTCTCGAGAATATCCCGGCTCTGCTCGCTTTACTTAAAGAGATCCCGGCGGAAGATCATCATCTGGAATATGTCGTAAGACGGGCGTTGATGTTACAACTTCGGGATTCTGAAATCTTAAAACAACTGGACTGGAAAACATTGAACTCAAAACAGCGCAGCGAACTGGCATCACTGACGTTGGCGGTACACACCGAACAGGCGGCCCTGTATCTGATTTGGTACCTGCAGACGGAAAACGTAAACGAGGAAAAACTGCCGGAATACTTCAGGCATATGGTGCGTTATCTGCCCGCAGAGCAGCTGTCCGAGGTCATTCAGCTGGCTCGAACACAACTGGCTGAGAATATCGATCTGCAGGTGGAAATTATCAAGGCGGTGTGGCAGGGATATCAGCAGAAAGGGCTGCGCATCGATTCTGCCCTTTCAGACTGGGCCACCCAACTGACTCAAAAATTACTGCTGGAGCAGAAGGTCCAGTCCGTTCAGTGGGTTAATTATCCGCTGGGTGCAGAGCAGAGTGATAATCCCTGGACATTACAGCAGCGAGCTTCTGCTGATGGGAACAGGTCAGCGCCCTTTTTCTGCAGTTTACCTGCGGGAGAACGGGCAACCGGGCGACTGATATCACAGCCTTTTTCCATTCCACCCGAATTGAGTTTTTATCTGGCAGGTCATACCGGTTTTCCGAAGCAGCCTGATAATGGATTCAATTATGTGCAGTTGCGCAGCCTGAATGATCAACGTGTCCTTAAACGGGTATCTGCGCCACGAAATGATCTGGCGCAACTGGTCCGCTGGGATTTGAAGGAGTTTGCAGGGACTGAAGGATACCTGGAAGTAGTTGACAGTGACACCGGCAATGCCTATGCCTGGCTGGCCATCGGACGATTTCAACCTGAAGTGGTCTCCATTCCCCGCGAAAGTCTGCAGCAGCAGATCAATCGCTGGTCCGCAGCCGCCAGTCTGGTGGAGCAGTTTAAAATTCGCTCGGCCCGTGAAAAGATGGTCGCTCTGTTGAGTCAATCCAGGCTTGATCCGAAATTGAAAAATGAACTGGCTTCCGCCCTGATATCTCTGGATGGAACAGATGCGTTTCGACCTCTGTTTCCGCTGCCAGTTTCACGGAATCCTGCAGCGGGCAGTTTTCAACAGGCTGTGATAGAGGCCGTGATTGAACAAAAGCAGGACCGGGTGGATGACTTGATGAAACAGGCTTTCAAGTTGTATCCCTCCCGTCTGCAGTCTGCCCTGGCAGCCGAAGTAGCTCAGCAGCCCAACGGCATGGAACGACTGATCGCATATGCGGGACAGGGGATCGCCTCGCCACATCTCCTGGCAGAACCTGCGATTCGCAATCAGATTCAACAATCCTCTGATATGCAACTCAAACATCGCGCGGAACAGTTGCTCAAGGCATTGCCTCCCCGTGAAAAACAGATACAGGAAAATATCGCTCAACATCTGCAGTCGCATGCATCCTTTGAATTGTCTGTTGAAAATGGAAAAGCGGTCTTTGAGAAAAACTGTGCCGTCTGTCATCAACTGGCAGGCAAGGGGGCCCTGGTCGGCCCTCAACTGGATGGCATCGGGAACCGGGGGCTAGAACGCCTGCTGGAAGATGTACTGGATCCGAATCGTGCCGTCGATATCAATTTTCGTACGACGACTGTTATCACGGATGCCGGGCGCATCTTTTCCGGACTGAAGAAGCGAGAAGAAGGAGCAGTGCTGGTGTTTGTCGATACGAAAGGAAAAGAATTCACGATCGCGAAAAATGAAATTGACGAGCAGCAGCAGTCGCCGCTCTCACTCATGCCTGCAAATCTGCTGGAAATTCTTTCGCCGCAACAGTTGCACGATCTGTTAGCGTTCCTGCTGCAAAGTACTAACAAAGAAACGACAGCCAATTCGCTTCCATAATCATTTAAACGAATCCATGGTGCTCTCAAGAAAAACGCTCGTCATGCCGACCTCCCATTTTCTGACTTTGTTGTTTTGTCTGTTGATCACTTCGACAGTGCTGGCTGCAGAACCGCTCATCATTACTGAGCAACTGTTGCACCTGCGTCCGTCAGGGGACCGTGAATGGACTACGTTTCCAGAAAAACCGCAGGCTGACGAATTGAATATTCGATTTGAAGCAGAAGCCAATCCCGGGGAAACGGCTCTGTTGTTACGTCAGCAGGATGTCAAACAGACATGGAATGTTGAACTGAATGGTAAGGTCCTGGGAAAGCTGGTCCGGCATGAACAGGATCAGCAGTTATTGTTACCTGTTCCGCCGAAGTCACTGAAAACAGGCATTAATCAGCTGCGAATATTCCAGTCTGGGAAGCGTGATCCTGATGACATCCAGGTGGGTGAGATTGTACTTCTGACTGAACCAGCTTCGAAGTTTCTGGCGGAAACGCAGTTGTCGATCGAAGTAACTGACAAAGAAACGAAGCAGGGAATTCCCTGCCGTATCACCATTGTGAATGCGGAGGGGGCACTGGTTGTGACCGCTGCTGAATCGAATGCACGTCAGGCGGTGAGGACAGGGGTGATTTATACCCGCGACGGCAAAACTCAATTCCCGTTGCCGGCAGGTGAATATACTGTGTATGCCGGACGTGGATTCGAATACGGCGTCGATCAGCATCGACTGATCCTGAAAAAGGGAGATCAAAAGAAGCTTGATCTTAAGATAGGCCGGGAAGTGGATACGTCGGGCTATGTGAGCTGTGATACGCACATTCATACCTTGACCCATTCCGGGCACGGCGACTGTTCGATGGAAGAACGCATGCTGACTTTGGCAGGAGAGCAGATCGAATTTCCCATTGCCACCGATCACAACCAGCAGATTGACTATGAACCCCTGGCTCAAAAATTGAACGTACGCAGCTATTTTACGCCGGTGATCGGAAATGAAGTTACGACGAAGTGGGGGCACTTCAATGTGTTTCCTGTCCAGTCGAAAGGTCCCGTTCCCGACTTTAAACTTTCCTCGTGGAACGAGATCTTTGAAAGCATTTATGAAACACCGCATGTGAAAGCGGTGATTTTAAATCATGCCCGGGATCTTCATTCCAAATACCGTCCATTAGATCCTGTAAATCATCTGAGTCTGACGGGAGAGAACCTGGATGACTGGCGGCTGCAGGCGAATGCGATGGAACTTATAAATTCGGGAGCCACTCAGACGGATGTGCTGCAGTTGTATCGTGACTGGTTCGGCATGTTGAACCGCGGCCGGTTGCTGACGCCCGTGGGGTGCAGCGACTCGCATGATGTCAGTCGATATATCGTTGGTCAGTCCCGCACTTATATCCAGGCAGAAGATCGGGAGCCGGGTAAGATTGATATCGGTCAGGCTGTTCAAAGCTTCGTGAATGGTAAGGTTCTCCTGTCTTACGGCCTGTTGACCCAGATGAAAGTGAATTCCCGCTATGGTCCAGGAGAGCTGGTACCATCAGCCAAAGCATGGAATGTGAGCCTGACGGTCTCGGGGCCCTCATGGGTGAAGGCAGAACAGATTCAACTGTATGCGAACGGACAATTGATTCGGAGCGAGCAGATCAAGTCCGCGAAACGGGGAGGCGTGAAGTGGCAGGAGACCTGGAAACTGAATCTACCCTCGCACGATTGTTTTCTGGTGGCAATTGCGACAGGTCCCGGCGTGACTGCGCCATACTGGCAGTTCGCAAAACCATATCAACCCGATTCCCCCGAATTTGAATCGCAGGTCGTGGGCTCGACGGGCGCGGTCTGGATCGATGTGGACGGCGATGGCAACAGAACAACTGCTTACGATTATGCAGAGCGACTGGTGAAACAGCATCAGGCAGATCTGGAGGCACTGTTCAAACAACTGGAAGATTACGACCAGGCAGTCATCCTGCAGGCCGCCAGTCTGTTGAGAAAGAGAGGAATAGAGCCCTTCGATCCGAAACTGACGAAAGCGCTGCGAAACGCATCCAAAACTGTGCAACTGGGATTTGCCCTGTATGGCGAAGCCTGGCGTGCCAGCCAGATCGCCCGCAGTACGAATTAGCGTCCGGTTGTCTGCAATGCGCTGAGAGGCGTGCGCACAAAGAACACGCCGGGGCCGCCCGTCTGGTTGGGATCCAGATCGTAGAACAGTGTGCCCAGCGTCTTTTCATCAATCTGCACGGTGCGCGGCCAGCCTCGACCTTTAATCGGTCGGCCCGGATTATAAATGATCACGGCGTGATGGTGGTCCCAGGTCTGACCTGCGTCATGCGAGAGTTTCAGTTCGTAGGCCCATTCATCATCACGGCCTACGCCATACAGGATTGAAGTGAGTACGACAGGACCCTGCTTCAAAGCAGTCAGATCATAACCGGCGACACCAAAGTAGGGGAGTGACTGCAGAGGCTGCCAGGTTTGTCCCTGATCGGATGAACGCAGGCCATTCACCATGTTGCCCGGTTTTCCGGAAGGCACAGGGGCATGGCTTTGGGGGGCTCCGCTGATCAGAGCCCCCTGCTGTGTGCGAACGAGGGGCACCATGCCGTGATTGCGACCATCGCCGAAAGGAGTGATCCTGTGTTTGCTGCGATCATAAATCACCGTGCGATCGTAAAAAGGACAGACCCAGTGATCGGCATCGAGTTCCAGGATGGGATGTCGCAGGCAGGTATAATTCGTGCAATCGTCCAGGGGAATTTCGGTGACAGGAGACCAGGTGACGCCATGATCTTTTGATGTGCAGAATTGAGGCACCCGCCACCGCCGCGCTCCCTCAATCCGATAGCAGGACCAGTGCAAAACGATTTCGCCACTTTTGAGTGTGGTCAGTGAGCCTGGATAAATGGAACACTCTTTAATTGTGGGAATCGGCTGACTGGCCGACCAGTTCAGGCCGCCATCGGTGGAGCGGGCAAGCAGCAGTTCCTTTCCACCCCCGCCATTTTCATTATAGACCGCCAGCAGGTCACCATTTGCAGCGCGACAGAGGGCAGGATGAATGTGTCCGCCAGTCACGGATCCCACTCGAATTGGTGTACCCGGTGTGGTGGGAGAATTTTCCGCTTTGATCGGGGAATTGACCGTTCCCAAAATCAGGCAGAGACAGCAAACTGTCAGCAGTCGTATCGGACAGTGAGAGCGGGTAGCGCGAGACAGGGGGCACATGATGGAAGCGGGCCTCGATTTGTGACAGGGAAAAAACCCGGGAAACTGGATGTCGCTACGATCCTGTTTACCTTGTCCTGTGTCTGACTTCAACAGACGGGCAAAATTGACGGAAAGTTAATCAGGAATGCCGCTTTCAAGTCGTGTTGCTTTGACAGTCCCCAGAAGGTCCAGTAAGCTATCAGCCTTGCATTTCTTTGAAAGATATCGGAGTCCACTGATCCGTTGCTGTTGTCAGGACGATCGTGGTAAAGAACAATCTGAAAACAACTTGGGGCCGTAGCTCAATCGGTTAGAGCAGCAAACTCATAATTTGTTGGTTACAGGTTCGAGTCCTGTCGGCCCTACTCTTTTGTACAGTATCCTCTCGTATAGGCTCGCAAGTCTCGGATTCGCAATGAGATGAATCATCGTTTCTATTTTCCATTTGCGAGCCTATACCAGCCCGATCAGACGAGTACTGCACCGCATTCTGCACCGCTTTTTCAAAGTCCGATTCTCTCACTTGCAGATAGCTTTGCATGGCTACTTGAGGCGAATTTCCAAGCCAGGCAACAACCGTCTGGATAGGAAATTGTTCAATCAATTCGGTCTCTCGACTGGATCGCAAATTCTGGAACGGTTTAGGCCAGGGTACGAGACCAGCCCGCTTAATGATTTTGTGAAACGTCGTCCGCAAGTTCTCGCTTCTGATACGATGTCGGGTAATCACATGCTCTGTCCGGTTTTCTGCAGGCTCAAAAAAACACTTTTCAAGATACGGTCTGAGTTCCGGGAAGATCGGCACGATACGTCCCTCTTTGCCAGCGTATCGCTCTGTTTTAGGACTGGTGACGTAGAACCGGTTTCGATGCCAGTTGATGTCTTCCCAACGCAGAGAAAACGTTTCAGAAGGGGTTCTCAATCCACCGTAACGGGCCAGGGCAATGATCAGCTGCCATTCAGCATCGGGACAAGCATCAATAACTTTTTCGGTATCGTCAATAGAAAGGAAATAGTGTCGCTCTCTTGTAGGGACCAGCGCGGATGGCAAACAGTTGAACGGATTCTTGAAAAGCAATTCCTTATCAATCGCGTAATTGAACATCGTCTTTGAGATGCCTGACAGCTTCCGTATGGAGTTTTCAGCCAATCCCCTACCAATCAGGTAGGCACGCCATTCCTTAGCCTCACCCGCATTCAGGGACTTCAGAGGCTTGTCTTTCCCGAAGTGGTCAATCAGATGTTTTTTGACTACTTTGTATTTTGCCACCGTACGCGGTTTCACGTCACCCGTTCGAAGCTTGATGAAATCGTCAATCAGCTTGCCCAGGAGGACGACTTCGCGCTGCTCAATCAATCCGACTCGGGCCAACCGGTCTCGCAAAGTATCATCAATCGTTGTCAGCCAGCGGGATGTAACATCGTCCAAGGCATGACCGGACATTTTCGAAGAAACCAGGCATTCAACACGGACTTTGGTTGCTTCAGCCGTTTTCATCGTGGCTTTACCGAGACGGATAGAGCGCCGTTTTTTATCTGAACCAACAAACTGTATTTTTTTACGTCCGTTCGGTTCTTTGGTTATGCTTGCCATATGTCGCGTTGCTTTCGTATTTAGCTGTTTTTATCGAATGGTAGGACGTATCCATCGTCTGAGAATCAATCGCGTTACATTCCATTCAGTGCGATTGTCGAAGGTGTTGTGATTTCCTCTTACTTTTGCTCTTCAATCATTTAAACTATGTTGATTAGAAATTTTCCTGTCCGAGGTTGTTCGTATGTCTGAAAAAAAGAGATGGAAAGTTCTTCATTTTCTGGGCTATGCCATTCCTATTTTATTATTGGTATATGTTTTGAGCATTGGCCCTATGTGTGCCGTTATATACGACTCAAATGGAGAGCCCATTTATCCTGAACAGGAAAAAATGCTAACACGGTTTTACTCTCCATTGAGATGGGTGGTGGAAAATAATGATATTATTGAGCATGTTATAATTACATATATAGAAATTTGTTCTGGTAGGGATATCGAATACGATGATTGAAAGCCCTATTTTATTAGGGAAAGTAAAGTCTTAAAAATCTCCCGCCTGACCAGTGCCAGACGGGAGAAACCAAAACATTACTACCGTTTAGCGATTACGGCTTCTGGCTCGCTGTGTTTACGCGATTGATTCCAGGCAGAAATCAGGTTCAACGCTTCACATCTGCTCAACCGAAACCGCAAAAGCGTGCCATCCGTGAGAACGACATTGTATTCGTTCCCATCGTTATCGGCTTCACTGAACCCATTCAGAGCAATACGCTGACTTATATCAATGGCAGATTCCATCAGAAATAAATCAGCCTTACGTCTTGCATCCTCACTGCTGCTTGCATTCTGAACATGCAACATCACATCTTCGCTAATTGTCGGATTCGTAGCGAAGTGATGCCCCAACTGAATCTCAAAGAGTTCTGTTTCGTCCTCTCCAGAATCAACCAACTGGGTTTCCATCCCTGCTGGTTTATTTAAAGGTGACACTGTGTCACCCTTTTGTTCGAAGGCCTGTGTGGCTGGATCAGCTTTGCTTTCCCCAGCCTGGGTTTCCTCTTGGATCGGCCACGGTTCCAGATCAGCAGGACAGATGGAACGGGCGATATAAGCCCGCTTCCGGACTTCTCCGGGCTCGCAGTGATCAAGCCGAGAATTCAAATCACCGACAATCTGCTTGCACTGATCGCGGGAACCATCGATCCTGATAAATGCGGGGGGCAAATCATATTCGTTTTCAGGCTTCCAGGGAGTCGGCAAAGCCACACTGAGATTGGCATACTTACTGCCCACACGAACGCGAATGTACCAGTGAGAGACAAAGCCGTCCTTGCTGTTTGCGATGCGCTCCCGATTAAGAATCGCAGCAATCTCAGCAGCTGTTTTGGCTTTCTTATACATCGTTGTGTGCGGCGGAGCTGATCGCCAGCAATCAGCTTGCCAGTCTTCAGGAACGTTGACCAGGTAAACCGGCCAGTCATGACGCGGGGCATCGACGCGCAGCACTTCGTCGGGCGCTGGTGTGCCGATGGTGGGGGCTTCAACCGGTTTCAGGGCTTCCCAGTTGGCTGCTTTGTGTGCCAGCTGATCAACTGCCGTCGAATGACCTTTGGGGGAATTGAAGCCGCTTCCAGAGACGTTGTTGGAAGCACAGACGCACGCAGGGTTCGTGAATGTGGTATTCATCCTAACCACCTTTCTTTTGCGCAGCGCGCAAAAAAGAACCCGCGTCCATACGTGCTGTTCTCAGGCGGTACTGAAACCGCCTTGGAGGCCTTACGGCTACTCCACACCGCGCATGGACGGGGATTCTTGTTTTCAGTATTTTTTTGAGAGATTATTTCAGTATGCCTTTCAGCTTTGAGACCTGCATTTTGGTAAAGGTATATACCATTTGTCAATACGTTCCAAACTTTTATTGAAAGCAATTCAGTAATTGACGTTGGTATATCGACCTCTGTAGAGTGAATTTAGTTTCAAACAGCATCAGTATCACAACAAAGTCGGGCCTTTAATCATGACCAAAAAAGCAGCATCTCGGAACCAGAAAAAAGAAGATCAGGCCGAAACGATAGAAGTTGAACCGCAAGAGGAACAAGAGAATCCAATCGTATGCGGATTAGTCATGCCCATCTCTGAAATTGATGGTTGCAGTGCAGAACATTGGGTAGAGGTTAGGGACATCATTGAAGAAGCTTTGGCTGCCATCGATATAAAGACCAGCTTGGTGAGCGATGGTGATGAAGTTGGGATCATTCAAGAAAGAATTGTCCAAAATTTATATGACAGACCAATCGTGGTTTGTGATGTAAGCTGTAAGAACCCGAATGTAATGTTTGAATTGGGACTCCGGCTGGCTTTCGACATGCCAACGATTATCCTCAAAGATGACATGACCAATTATACTTTTGATATCAATATTGTTGAACACCTTGGTTATCCCAGAGATTTGAATTACTGGTCGATACAGAAGTTTAAAAAACTATTGGCAAAAAAAGTTAAAGCGACATTACAGAAGAAAGATGAAGATGATGAATATTCACCATTCTTGAAAGCTTTCAACAAAAAGCGAGTGGCTGACATAGAAACGAAAGATGTAACTTCTGTTGAATTTATCATGGATGAGCTTAAAGACCTAAGTTACAAATTAGATCAACTCAATCGTGTATATTACCCAAGGAAAATTCTTAATTTTGGAAAATTAGGAGAAGAAGAGCCAGTATCGCTAGCAGACAAAGTGATAGAGGTTGAGATTGCGAACACTATTGTTAAAACAACTGTAGGCAAGATATACAAATTAATGCGAGATACTAACTTCAATTTGATAAGAGGTGATGATGATATTTATCACATTGACTTAATCGATAAATCAATCGACAATTCAAAAATTATTAATATGCTGTAGTTCTTTCTCAATATATGCTCTTATCATGCGACAGCGTATTAAAATGATGGTCACAGTTTCGATTTTGGTTCCGGCTCACGCCCGGTGTTGTTCGTCTGTAAGGCCTTCACTACCCGCTTCAGCTGCTGTTCGAACTTCGCATTGTCAGACTCCCATCCCGTGAAATCCGGGGCCATGCGTTCGACAACCTGATTCTTGTTCGGATGGTTCCAGCCAGAAAAAAGGTATCCGTCCAGGTTCAACGGAATCAGAGACAGTACCTCATGCTCTCTGTCTTTGAACAACTGCTTTTCCTTGGCAAAAGCGTGTTTGAGTTCGTCGTTTACCCAGCCGCTCGTGAGGGAATGCTCGGACGCGCACAGCAGAACTTTGTCCCAGACTCGGATACCGTGATCAATCCGATCATAGATGTTGTCTCCAGGAAGAATTTGGTGTTCGTCAAGCCAGCAGCGAATCCCTTTTCCTTGCAACGCATCGTGTAGACGGCGCGCGAACAATTTATCTTCATGGCTGTAACTGATAAAGCAGGAATAAAAATCGATTGCAGAACCCGAAAAATGGTCGGTGATGTACAATATAAAATCATCTGAAAGCCCACAGCCCCGAAGGAATACTTCAGGGATTTTCCCGCTAGAGCTTTCTATAGTTTGAAAATCGATTGAGCTAGGACCCTCATGCTGAATCTTTTCAAGTCCTTGCGCTTCTGACAAATCTACATTGTGCCAAGTGGTATGATATAGGTTTGTATTCTCCAAATTAGCATTCTTTAGTGAAGCATTTAGAAAAAATGAATGTGCTAAGTTTGAGTTACTTAGATCTGCATTCACAAGCTCAGAAAATCGCAATAAAGCAGCAAAAAAACTACTTTCAGTCAATTTGGCATTTTGAAAGTTAGTGCCGAGCAAGTTCGCACTACCAAAGTGAGTTTTGTTTATGATGGTATTACGTAAATTGGCATGGCTCAAATCTGCATTTTGAAAATTTGAACATTTAACAGCTGCACCTTCTAAATCTGACCATCTCATTTGAGTGTTGCAAAGAGAAGAATTGCTCAAATTGATGTTTTTAAAATCCACTTTTTCTAAATTTGCACCATCCAAGTTGATACCAGTAAGGTCAATCCCAGTTAGTTTCACATTTGATAAGTCTGGAGAGATATCTGGATTTGTTCTTCGCCATTTGTTGAATGCATCTGCACCTTGCTTTATTATCTCAACATGATCAGGGTTTGCCACGCCTTTTCTCCTGTGGTGGTAGATTGTTTAGATTGCACTTTGGATATTATGATTACCAGAATCCAACGGGTCAATCACCCTCTCGCCTTAGACGTCACCCGCAACCGCACGTATGGTTTCGGCGACTGCCGGCCCGTTGCATGCCAGCCAGCAAACTCGTATTCCCTGCCGTTCTCAATAGTGAAGGACCCCACAAAGTCGGGCTGGTTCGCGTTTTCCTTATACCGCTTGCGAAACATCACTCCCTGGTTTTTTTGTTCCGATACTTTTTCGCCATCGTCCGTGATTCCGTTCTGAGGTCTTTTCGCAATCCATGCCAAGGGACAGCTTCGATTTCTGCTTAACAGTTTGATTCACCGTTCACCGTCTGAGATGTATTCAGCGCTGTTTCTGGATCGTGGATACCCAGGTGGGGGTTAACTTCCTGACAGTGATAACTCCCCAGCAGCCCCCACTGGGTAGCCCGTCTATGCTGTTTTCTTCCCCTCTCTGCCGTGTTGAGTCATCCTGAATCTTTCAATACGGGGAGATAAAAACAATGACTTGCAGTTGAGAGTGACCACGCCCTATGGCGCGTACCCGGAGATAAGACCTTAATAGTATGAGGTCCGCTCAAAAGGTTTTCGCCTCGATCCGGGTAGGTCTTTACTCCATTATTCCACGCCCACTCAGGGGCGCCGCTTCTAACTGACGCACAGAGACGCCAGGGACGTCACTCCCTGACCGATTCGCCAGCCTCCATCGGTCACTACCGGGTACTTCGTTCGCAGTGCTGGTTAGGCACATCGAGGCTATTTCAACTCACTGCCAATCGGGGCTGTATGCCGCTGGTTGAAAACTTACGGCAGATACAAGCCTCGATCTCTCATAATGCGGGATCGAGGCTTGTATCTGATGCTGTGTGTGGCAGGTCTCCCCGGTTTACGGGTCGTACTCCCACTGGTACGGCGAAAACTTGAACGGCTCGTATTCGGTCAGACCAACGGCAACGGCTTCCCGTCGTCCCGCAACCAACTCACGTTCCCGGAGCCGCTCCTGTTTGATGGATTCCAGAACCTGGGCTTCATGGAGTTTCACTTCGGTTGACCGATCACGGTGTCTGTTGCACTCAATCAGGGCTTCCTGAATCGACCATTCGTCGTCCAGGTCCATACGCACAATCACATGGTCTTCAATGATGCCTACTTCCCGGGCTGCCTGGTAGCGACGGTGACCGTCAACGATGATCAGGTCTTGTGTAACCTGAATCGGACAGATAATCCCGTGTTGTCTCACAGATGCAATGAATCTACGGTCGAGGTCGTACCCATATAGGGTAATACTCAGAGGATGGCTAGTCAGCTTGTCCAGGCGAACGTGATTGAGAATGTAATTCATAAAACCCCTGCTGATTTGTTCGATGAATGTGAAAACGAGGACGCCGATTGTGAACCCCCTCAGAAACCAACCGGCGTCACTCGTTTCACTGATACTGATAGGCATGAAAACTGGCTATATGCAGCCCAGGTATCGGGCTAATATTGGTCATTCGCAGTGTTCGAAAAAAGAAGGAAAGACACACACAAAACGCGACAGTTCACTATGGTGTCAGGCTTTGCAAATCGGGAAAAAGGACCCCGTTAAAATAGGTAAGATAGTGTCGGGGCTAACACGCCAGGAAATTCCTGTCCGCAATGGTGGATTGCACAACTTTTCTTAGTGCCATGATTTTGCTGGCGTCTTCCTTTTCCTGTGCCAGCTCGCGATTGAACAGATCGGTATCAATCACGTTGTCGATGGCATCAGTCAGTACGTCGATCAACTGACTGGGCTGCAGGGCTTCCACTTCGAAAACATCGTCTCCATACTTTGAGACAAACTTTTCATATTGAGACGATCCCCGCTTCGCCTTCATGTCTGGACTTGGCACCAGGTCAAACTGTTCAACGTGATCTGCAGTCAGGGCAACCTTGATAGGATGGATGTTCTCCACGTCGAATTCATCACGCATCGAACGGGCAAAACTTTGAGCAATCTCCTCCCCGTCTGGGTCAAAGTCACTGACGATCAGAACGACCAGTCGATTCTTCCCACTCCGCAGATACCGTTGCCGCATCCCCTCACGAGGGGAAACGCTGCAGTACCCTCTCCCTGTCACTGTGGGGATGCAATACCGTTCAGCCACTCGATTTACAATAGATTGAATGGTGTTCTTCTCAGCAAGAATTTCGATATGGTCAGGCTGTGACTGCATCAGGTCGCGCCAGTACCCGCACAGCAACCGATCCAGCTGATCTGCAACGAAGTCCTGAGGGCCGTTGTAGGTCTGCCAGCAGGAGACTGGACGGGTAGAATCAGCAATCGCTTCCATCGAAATAGAACCATCCAACCTGGCACGTGTGGTGAGGTCGATCAGGTTTTTGTAGCTGGATGCGTCATTCTTATAAACGGAATTCGGCTTGCTGGCATGCTTCAACGGTGGGTCATTTAATAGGGCATAATGAATCTGGCGAACGCTCAACGGCAGATGTTCGCGCCTTTCATGAATCACCTTCTGCACAGCATCCAGGAATAGCCGCTTGGCACGTGTGATGCGGGAACGTGTCTTTTGCCCCAGTATTTTGAACGGTTCTAAAATATCATTCGTTTTTTCCCGTTCTTCGATCAGAGACTGATAAGCGGTTTCGGGGTTCTGCCTGGCAATCTCCTCGCGAACCTCTTCATCAAACGTTTTCTTGCGTTGGATGTTGTGTTCTGCCAGACGGGCCGTAAACGCTTCGATGTCGTCCTCCCGTCGAATATCCGACATGATAGCCGGAATCTCTGTCAGGCCAGCCAAACGCGCCGCACAGTGTCGCCTGTGTCCTGATTCAATGAAACCATCAGCAGTATAGATGATTGGAGTCAGAACGCCCTGATTTAAAATGGAACGGGCAAGTTTGATGATGGCGGGATCTTTGGGGTTTGCAGGATGGTATATCCTGTCATTTTCTGGACTCGGCTTAACGGAGTCGATGCTAATGAAATGGCACTTTTCTGATTTTGGGTCATGATCCAAAATTGATCATCCTTGATAATAGAGGGTTTCAGTAGAAGCGGGAACTTTGCCAACCAGCCCCGATGCCGACCACTGAGTCAACAACCACAATAGTCTCAGTGGTCGGCAGAGGATTAAAAAAGCAGATGGTTGATTGACCACCGACGCCGACGACTGGGGGGAGAACCTGAAATCCCCAGTCGTCGGCCAGCCTCACAGTTTGAATGTTGATGTTTCAATAACAGGGATCGGCTGGCAATCTGGAGTGGCATGCTCCTCAGCCGATCCCCGGAAACGCGGTTTCTATGTGGCCAGGCACTGCTTTCTCAGTCTGTCCATTCCGGCAACCAATGCAGCCCGATCCCCCCCTTTTAGATAGTCGGTCTGCCGATAATTCCCCTCCATGTGAATCAATTTCAGAGCCTCTGGGTGGCATCGGTAGATGTTATTGACTTGGTTGACGTGTCCCGGATGTAACTCCTCTTCGACGTAACCGAGTTTTGTCAGTTCTTCGCGAATCCTCAATCGCCATGTGTCCAGCTCGTCAACGATACCTCGATATCTTGCCTTATGGTCTGCAGCATGAAGACTGGAAAATTCTTTCACCTTGTCGCAAAGTTCAATAGCCTTGCCGTACAAATCGAAACGGTAAGTGTTGCTGGCTGGACCTTCAAAGAGGTCCTTTGACGAAATCGACTCGATGTTCCCAGACTCAACCCGAGCCCTGGCAGCTTCGTGAGTGTCAACTTTTTTATTGTGAGAGGCAATCTCTTTCACCAGTGGTGCCAACGCTTTTTTTGTTTCGTCTGAATAAAAGTCGCGTTCGGCTGGAACATGGATCTTAAGACTCTGGCTCATTTATGGTTCCCCAAATGTGGATTTTGAAAAGTAAAATGCCGACAGTTCACACTACACGATGCGAATCAGGTCTTGGAACGTCAGCTTGCCTTCTGCTTTTAACGAGGCAATCCTGGCTTTGTAATCCGCATAGGATTCTTTAGGCTTACTGCTCAGCCTGATCAGATCACTAAATTTTTTTGGCTTTGGCTGCTGCCTCTGGTTATATTCAGCAACAACCTCCTGCCTGATTTTTGCCTTGTCCGCTTCGCTCAATTGATGACTCATGCATCCCCCGTATAAAAATCGTCCGTGAAAAAGGCCACTGGCCCCCTGATTAGAGGGCCGTGGCTGTCTCCTGCTCTGTAGCTTGCTTGTCCAGGAACGCCAGGAAATCAGAACCTCGGACATACTTGCGGCGTCCGATGGTAATGGTTTTCAGCCCCTTCTTCACAGCGTTCTGGAACGCACAGTGTTGAAGGCCTGCCAGCGACTTGAATTGGTCCAGGGTATACACCCCGCCAGACTGAATTGAACTTGGATCTGCGATTGCTCGACTCCTTTCGTATGTGTTAAACGTATCATTCGTTTTCGAATGGTTTTCTCTTTGATGTATCCGAAGGTATCACACTTTTAAAAAACTGATAGATTGGAAATCCGGGATTCGGATTTCCTGTTTTGTCAGATCACATATTCGTAGTAAACATCGATTCGACGTTGACCACAGTTGCGGCAACTTGTCCGTTTTCGGCTGACAAAGTTGTAAGGGTAACCGTCTGGGGCAATCCCTGAAGACGCGCGTGTCTTCACATTGTTGTATCCAGTTCGTTCTGAGGATTTACACTTGGAACATTGTGGCAGTACAAAATCCACAATGGGGAGTTGTTCGGTTTTACTTCCTTTGGGGCGCCCTGCTTTGGGCTTGGATAACGCAGCAGTTGTCATAAGATTGCCTCCATATGCAATAGAATGAAACGTAACCAGGCGGAACAATCCCCCGGTTAATCAGAAATAGCGATTCACTAGATACCAGCTGGACTGGTTATCAGCGGCGTTGATTGTGAATCAATGAAGCGGTCAATTTCTTTTCGTGCATAGCGAACGGCAGCACCAAGCTTGACACAACGGATTTTACCCTCTTCTCGCATCTTCCAGAGGGTACGCTCGCAACACCCAAGCAGGCGAGCAGCTTCTTTGCTGTCAACAAGGACAGGGGGCTCCTGTGCAGAATGAGCCGAATTTTCGATCATCCATTCCTCCTGAATTCAGTTGGCTTTCTGGTCTGTTGTGGTCTCAACAGATCAACCACATGCAAACCAAAATACCACAGATCTTTCAGGAGCAAATAGTAATCTTCCCTTTTTCCATAGTCTGAAAAGGGATATGCCAGTTACGGTAAGTTGCGGTGTGTTACAGTAAGTTGAGGTCAGTTAGCTTGTGTCTTTTGTCTGTACTGGCTGAGTCTTGATCGGTATTCTTCAATCTGAGAGTGGTGATGTTTTGGAAAATATAACTCGTATTTTCTATCACTAAGCTTAATTGCCCAGAGGCTGCGTTTCGTGATCATGTCTTTGAATTTGCCTGGCTTACTTGAGATTCCAGTGATCGCATAAACTAACTCTGTTCTGTTGCCCTCAAGCGGTTTTGGCTTTCCGCCATTATTGAGCCTGTATTCTTCTGGAAGCTCTTCAGTAGCATCATGAAATAAAGTCCTGCGTTCACTGATGCTTTCAATCTCTTCTATGACTGCCTGGTGAGCCCCATTAGAAACACCAGTTTCGTCAAACGAATCATTAACCTGGAAAAGCCTGAGCCTCTCTGACTGGATATGTGTTGCCAGTTCTTCAAAATCGAACCCAGACTCTGATGTATAATCTACATCGAGATATCTTAGTAACAACATCATTCCCGCATGATGCCCGCTTGTGGCTATCAGCTTAGATGGACGTTCAATTCCATAGACAACAACATCAGACAGATTAGCGAAGAGGTGGAGTGAGTCTTCTATCGTTTGTGTTACCCAGCTGGTGTTTTTTTCAATGATCTCACGGAATGCCCTTGCGTCACTGATCTCATTCGAGAGTTCATCGGTTCTCTCAATAAGCTCATTACCACAATCACGACCTTCTTTTATTGCAAGTTGAACTACTTCCACATTTTCGAGTTGCTCAGCTTCCATGCTTTTCAGCTTGCTCACAGTCCATGACAAACGGACCATATCACCCAGCGTCATTGATGCATCGCGCAGCTTCCAGTCCTGGCACGGTTCATTCATCTTTGCCTCCCTGTGGCAATATCCCCTGACGAAAACATTAATGCGGCGGGCCGGTTCAGGGGAACCAGCTTTCGGGAGCTACCCTAGCCGCATTGATATGTGAGAATCTATATTATCTATTTCTGGGTTTGAATTGAAGTTGTAATTCTGGCTAAGAGGCAATTTTAAATTTCAAACTCTCAGTGCATGGCTAACTCGGAATCACATAAAACTGGGAAGCCTGAATTGCTCAGCTAAATAATTTAATCGTTTAAAATCACGTTGACGTGCGATTGATGTGTGTATATACTACACATGATGTCGCCCCGAAGCCATAGGGGTGTGACATAATTACCACGACGAGAGAACTCCACATAACCCTCTGGATAAAGGCATTTTACTAAAACATTACTAAACAATCAGTTTTGGATGATAGAAGGGAATGCATTTATTCCTTGTCCTTTCTATGAGGGTTAACGATGGAAAGAACCCAATGCTGTGCGTGGCGTAACATCTTTTTTAGGAGTTGAACGATTATGATTTTACAGTTTGTTCTATGCGTAACTGCTTCGACTCGTAAGGAGTTGTTAAGTTATGCATCAGGGTGGAAATTCTCAGCAGGATAGGCTTAGTGGAGACGGACCGGACTTTGAAAAGTGGGAAGACTCCGATTTTACATTACACGATTCAAATAAATCGTCAGCTTATTTCAGGACTTTGCACAAGTTTTTGGAGTTAATAAAAAGCTCCGACTGTGTGATGGAGCTCTTAGGAGTGGTTGCGCTTGCCGCTGTGGCAATGAAAACGGAGCTGGAATGGGTTGGAATTGCATCTGTGATTTGCATTCCCGTTCTGATTTGTTTTAGTGCACTGCTTAAATTTCTAACAGAGGCCAACAATGGCAGAAAAGATACCGGATAAGGTACGGATCAATCTGGAGCTTCCAGGTAAATTAAAAGAGAGAATTGATCACGTCAAAGAATTATCAGAAGCCGAAAGTGTATCTGAAGTTCTTCGCTGGTCATTGGCTGTTTATGAATATCTGTGGTCAGAGAAAAGCAAGTCTTCCGAGATCGTCATTCGAAAGAAGAATGGCAAGGAAACTGTATTAGAACTATTGCCGATGGTCCTGCAGAAATAGAAATCCGAATGATTTTTTATCAGCTGCTAAAATAAATTCCAAACAAAAAAGGCCACCTTGAAATTGGTGGCCTTTTGAGGTTACTTGAACACGTACTTACTTTGATTCTTCCACTTCTGCCTTACTTGGTTTTTCTGTGGTAAGGCCTTGCTCTACCATCACTTCATGCATTGCCTGAAGCATTTCTTTTGGGAGTGGATAGATCTGAAGTGAATCTTCATCTCTTATTTGCCGACCATCTGCAGCAACTTTAATATTTTTCCGCGTATAACTCGGGCGTCTTTTTTTATTCATAATAAGTCGCCTCCTATTCTATGTTAGCTACGATTTATCGTAGTATCTTGATTAAAAAATCTTAACATCCCAACGGCAGAGTGGTAAAGGACTTTCCAACGAAAGCTGTATTCATTACCAAAATATCCCGACAGACAACTATCACAATATATTATTGCTACACAATTGGTGTCATCCCCCAAATAAAGTGCAGCCCAAGATTGCCGATCTTTTCTTAGTTCACGAATCTGCTCAATACTGAAATTGTATTTAACTTTCATATAGTCTACGAACTTACGATTTCGAGGGAGACTGTCGACTGTCAAAGCTTTATTTTCATATGCCTTGCCAATAATACCTCGGGACACACAAACTCGAGTACCCTTTTTACCTGTCTCCGTAGTTCCTACATACTCCGTTCTTTGTTGTAAATGTCCAGTCCCATCAGGTACATAGACACAAATTCTCAATTGAGGATCACCAGAGTGTTGCTTGTTCCGATAACCTGAAAGCTGAGAGTACAGAATGTGAAGCATTGCATTTAACGATTCTTCTCCATCATCGTGATATTCATTCTTAAAATCTATGACTATTCGAATGAGACTGCAGATGCAAAAAGCTATTGTCAGACCAAAAAGGATCTCTATTAATAGTTGGTCCTCTACTCTTGAATTTTTAAATCGGTAAAAGCCAAGCACGATAGCGGCAATACCAGAAATTATGGTAGCCAGTGAATCCCAGAAAAGCCTTTTTTTTAAAAATAGAAATCGTCCATTTTTAAGTGGTTTTGGCTTCTTCATTTCTTATCGAACACACTAGCCATTTCACAAAGATTTTATAATTCTTCATGAATAACCGCATTCGCCCTACATTCTATTATACTCAGTTCGGAGCATCAGATGGGTGATAAAATACTAGGAATGCAAATATACATATATCCATACATCTCGTAAACGGTTGGATTAAGCAAATCTTTAAAGAACTATCAATTATAACGGCAATTAGCTGCCGAAAGGTTAATAGAGTTCTACTCTTATGAGAATACAATAATTTATTTAGAGTCATATTCAATGACATGGCGGTATGATAAATGGTATTTACAAAAGCACTTAGGGGCTTGAATCCCCGATCACTCCCGCTGAAACTTCAGCAGTTCACCCCGCTGGGCTGCCTCGATTCTCCGGGCAGCAATCTCGCAGTATTCCTCGGACGCTCCAAACCCGATAGCTCCCCAGCTTTCTAAGACCGATGCAACCAGCGTCGTTTCCGATCCACAGAACGGATCGAAGGCCAGCCCGCCAGCAGGAACGCACTGTACCAGGCGTTGCAACAACGGCGTTGGTTTGCCGGTCATGTGGTGCTTGTCAGTCTATTTCACGCCGATTGAGTAGTAACTGGGAACGGTACCCGGTCTATCAGTTTCGGCACAGAGTTTCCAGCTGCACCGCATTCTGCACCGCTTCGCTTTTCGGAATATCGTATCTAACCTTTCTCAAAGTGGTTAAGCAAAACCTACTGAGTCCTGTCGGCCCTATTTTTCTTCTGGTTGCCTGCCTTTTTTATCTCTTCTTAAGTTCTGAATTGTGATTTTGATATCGCTTGTCAGTCTGCTCTGCGTGATCTCTCTGTTTGTCAGCCTGGGTTAATCCGTAGATTCGGATTGATTCTGCAATTCGTTAAAAACGGACCTTGGTTTTTCCCTCCTTTTGGGCAGATGCGTTTGGCATTCGGTGTACGCAACGTAAGTTTCAGAGACGAACACGAAGCTTGGAATAAGCTGCTGCCAGACAGATGAATCTGCAGGGTTGATTCTCTGGTGATCTATTCAACCGACAGGCCCGGTTCCTCAGCTATGTGATGCGCTGACAGCATTCTGTGATTTGAATTTATTTACAGAGAAGACCCCGCCATGTCTGATGTGATTGAACTGCATGATATCGAAGCTTTGAATGATTTTCAGAGTGACTGGACCCGACTGCTTGCCATAACGCCGGGGGGGACGTTTTTCCGGTCTCGGGAATGGCTGCAGGTTTACTGGAAACATTTTGCTGCAGATCAGAAATTACGCGTGCTGATTGTGCGTGAAAATGGTGAAGTCACGGGGATCGTGCCTCTCTGCTGGAAAAAGATCAAATCCAAATTTGGCTCCTGTCGGATCTTAACGTTTCCTTTCGATGACTGGGGGAGCTTTTATGGTCCCGTTTCGCCTGACCAGGAATCCACGTTGCGAGCTGCTTTTCATTACCTTCTGAATTCTCCCCGTGACTGGGATCTGATCGATCTGCGGTGTGTGGAAACAGACGGCTTTGATGGTGGGGCGACCGAACGGGCGTTCCAGGCGGAGAAGATGGAATTTGAAAAGTTCGTGTGGGAACAGGCAATGTACGTGGATCTCAGTCAGTCCTGGGAAGAGTACCTGGCAGCCCGACCTCGTAAAGCCCGTCAGACCTATACGCGGGCAGAGCGAAACCTGCAGGCCCAGGGTGAGATTGAACATCTGCGGTATCGGCCGCGTGGCGAAGCGTTTGGTGAGAGTGATCCCCGCTGGGACCTGTATGAAATGTGCGAACACATTGCCGCGAAAAGCTGGCAGGGCTCTTCTACGACGGGAACCACAATTACACACGCGAATGTGAATCAGTTTTTTCGCGATACCTACGAAAGCGCCATACGAGCCGGTGCGTTCGATTTGAACCTGATCTTTCTTTCCGGTGAGCCGGCCGCGTTCAGTTATAACTTCGTCCAGAACGGACTGATCAACGGCTTGCGGATGGGTTATAATCCTGAAGTCTCTGACCAGGGGCTGGGACGATTGCTGGTGGGACGGATTCTGCATGACAGTATGGATCGGGGAGATCTGCTTCTGGATGTCGGGACAGGTGCCGTTGATGCCAAGAAGTACTGGTATACTTCGGTCGTAAACAGCTATCGCTATGTGTATTACTCGCCCTTGTCCCCTATCGGAAATGTTTTACGCCTGAGTCATCAGGTGGCGTCCTGGTTCCGGGATCGATTTGCCGGCACTGAACCAGGTCAGCAGCAGGATTTGCAGGACCAGAAGGTGCCAGCGAAACAACACTGAGTTTCTAATCGAAAAAACTGAATGAGATTGCGCTACGGGAACGACATCGCAGCTCGATTGACTGGTTCCAGTTTTGAAATCAGGCACCCGAGTGTGCTCTCTGGGTAGAGAATTTTATTTTCGCTATAACCGTTATAACGCAATATCGCCAAATGGTTTTAGCGTGCAAATAAAATTCCTTGAGGTGAATCACCGCGATCCCCGCTGTACGCAAGCTAAGTTTCAGCAACTTATGGAAATCAGGCTGCGATAAGGATATGAAACTCGAAGATCATTTCCGGCTTTGTTGCGGTTGTCTGGTTTTCATTTCCTTTTGATCGTGAATTGAACGGCGTAGCGGGAACGAAAAACAGATGTCAGACGTGATTGAGCTGAACAGGATAGAAGCTGTTGCCGACTATCGAGAAGACTGGCTGCGGTTACTCAGCGTCACGCCGGGAGGGACATTTTTTCGATCACTGGAATGGTTGCAGGTTTACTGGAAACATTTTGCCGCAGACCAGAAATTAAGAGTGCTGATTATTCGTGACGGGGAAGAGGTAACAGGGATTGTTCCGCTCTGTGTACGTCGCATTAAATCAAAGTTTGGCCTCTGCCGTATTTTAACATTTCCATTTGATGACTGGGGCAGTTTCTATGGTCCCGTGTCGGCCCATCAGAAAACGACGTTACGCATAGCGTTGAATTATATTCAGCAGTCCCGCCGTGACTGGGATCTGATCGACCTGCGGTGCGTTGATCGAGTCGGCTTTGATCGAGGTGCCACCGAACAGGCATTACTGGAGCAAGGACTTTCCTACGAGACGCTGTTATGGAGTCAGACAGCCTGTGTGAATCTGCAGCAGAACTGGGAGCAATATCTGGACTCCCGGTCGACCAGGGCCCGTAAGACATACCAGTGTTCCGAAAAACGGGTGCAGCAGGAAGGGAAAGTGGAATATCTTCGATATCGGCCTGCTGGTGCGGCAAAGGGTGAGAGTGATCCACGCTGGGACTTATACGATGAGTGTGAAGAGATTGCCCGACAGAGCTGGCAGGGGAGATCCAAAACGGGCACGACACTTTCGCATACGAGCGTCGCACCATTTTTCCGTGACGCCCATGAACTGGCCGCTCAGGCTGGTGCCGTCGATCTGAATCTGCTGTATGTTTCAGGACGTCCTGCCGCTTTCAATTATAATTATATCTATGATGGTCTGGTTTACGCCCTGCGGATGGGCTTCGATCCCCATATTTCCATCAAAGGAGCAGGCTGTGTTCTGATGGGGCGGATGGTCAAAGACTGTATGCAGCGCGGCGACCGGATTCTGGATATCGGTCCGGGATCGCTTGAAGCAAAACAGAACTGGTACACTTCAGTCGAAAACAGTTACCGGTATGTGCATTATTCCGCGACCTCCGTAACCGCCAAGCTGATGCAGCTCAGTCATCAGTTCGCTGACTGGTATCGCGACCGGTTTTCAAACGAGACCAGCCCAGACTGTCAGGCGCTCTGCCATGCAGAGTTACCGGCTGCTCAGCATTAGACTCTGTCCAGTAAAATATGACGCGATCTAGAGGCAAGATTATTTCAGCTGATTTATCTTTGTCTTAATCGAATGAAATCCCGTGTCTATTTCTTTATACTGCATAATAAATTGACAGTCGAAGAGCAGAGGCAACGCTGGAGCAATTACTATTGGTAAGCTAACTATCTGCGCTCCGTAAAAGCATCCTGAATTATTGTTTCGCTTTCATTGAGCTCATTAAAGGAACCGACATGTTGACCTTCGAAGTCAAACCGCGGCATTCGATAGGGCCAGTTCACCTCGGGATGTCTCGTGAAGATGTTCGCTCCATCTTAGGCGAGCCCTCGTATGTTCAGAATGCTTATGAGAATTGGGGTATTCATTTTCCCGACAAAGACTGTTTTTTCAAAAATGCTTTTCAGGTTAGTTATAATCTTGAGTTGAGCGCAAATTTTATCGAAGTTTCAGCAGAATCAAATTATCTCGTTACCTTTGATAAAATCCCCGTTCATGATGCAGCGCCACACCATATAATCGCCGCTCTCAGTCAACACGACAAATATGATGAAACAGAAAAGGAATATCCTACGAATCTCTGGTTTCCCAAGCTGTATCTGAACCTTTATCGTAGTCATAGTGAGTTCGATAAATTTGAGACGATAGGGATTTGCACTCCAGAATTTGCAGTAGAGAAAAGATAATGGAAGTCACGCCGGCAAAAATGCCTGTGGCTGCTCCTTATTTTTCCTCGCTCTCTGCTTTCTTGAGTTTATCAGAGAATTTGCTGCGGAACTTTTCCAGTTTAGGGCGGATTACGTACTGGCAGTACTGGTTTTCCGGGTTGAGCTTGAAGTAGTCCTGGTGATAATCTTCAGCCGGGTAGAATTTGTCGAACTCTGTGATTTCCGTCACGATAGGACTTTTGAACTGTCCCGAATCATCGAGCTGTTTTTTATAAGCAATGGCTGCTTCTTTTTGCTGTTCGTTGTGATAGAAAATGGCGGACCGGTATTGAGTGCCTACGTCGGCTCCCTGGCGATTTAAAGTGGTGGGGTCATGTGTTTCCCAGAACGCCTTGAGGAGATCGGTGAAGGAGATCTGCTGTGGGTCGAAGGTGACCTGAATCACTTCTGCATGGCCCGTGGTGCCGCTGCAGACTGCTTTATAGGTCGGGTTATCAATTTTACCACCGGAGTAACCGGAAACCGCTGATTTAACACCTTTTAACTCACGAAAGACGGCTTCCGTACACCAGAAGCAGCCTGAGCCCAGTGTGACGACTTCCAGCCCCTCTTCTTCCTGTGCCGCGGGAGATGCCTGGGATTGAGGCTGCTCGCTGGCCATCGCGACCGGGCGGTCTTCCAGGGAAATCGATTTTTCACACCCGCTGATCAATGTGAACAGAGCGGTGAGCGTGAATCCAAAAAAAAGTAAGAGTGGTAATTGTGAAATTGTCATGACACTTTTATCCCTCATTGTGTAAACCAGAAAAGTTCAGAGTTCATGGAACGCCTGAAGTATTCTAGGCAATACGTGACTTGAAGGACAGAGCGAAAGCCGTTTTGACAACGGAACTTTATTTACCATTGAACATAAATCGCAGGGATTTAAATCTTAATATCAGAAAATGATGGATTGCCAGTGTGATGGAAATGGTCCCCAGTTCAACCATAAGAAATTTATAACCGATTGCAATCTGTGCATTGAGCAGCAGGTAGCCGATCACGATCACACACAGGTGGTGAAACAGGTAAATCGAGTAGGACGCGTCAGACAGATAGCGGAAAACCTGGGAATCCCGGTTCATAAATTTGTAGAACAGGACATAGCAGATGTGGCTTGAAAGAGCGAAAATCAGGCCTGTCGAATAGATCCGCAAAAAACTTTCCTGGTTCAAGCCATGGGCATTTTCCAGCAGATGGTGTGTCAGAACAGACAGGACCAGCGCGCCCCATTCCCAGCGGGCGATGCTATGGAATTCATCCTGCAGAAGTCGGTCATGAAAGAGCCAGAGCCCGACGAGGAAGTAAGGAAGATAGATCATGAAATCTTCGAGGTTCAACAGACCACAAAACAGGGAGCCGTGGAAAATGTCAGGAGCCAGTCGGGCGGCGACAGACCATGTGATATCGGAGATCGGCAGTAACAGCAGGAAATAGCAGTTTTTACGGAGACTGCTGACACTGCGCTCAAAGTGAGGCAGTCTGCTGAACTGGTTCCTTAAAGCAAATAGAGCAATTCCCACGGCAAAAAACTGTACCAGCGTCAACAGGAACCAGAGATGCGAAACCCATTCTCCCGCGATCCATTCCCGGGGGAGCACCTGAGTCAGAAAGTGGGTGACTGTCATGGGGTTGTTCTGGAGGATGGTGGTGCGGAAATATAACTCGAGGGAATTGATCAGAACGGCCGTGAAGAAGAGGGGAACGAGAATACGTGTCAGTCGGACGTGTAGAAATGTGCGAACGCCATATTTTTTGAGGCTCATCATCGAGAAGAAGCCGGCAATAATGAAGAATGCCGGCATGCGAAAGGCGTGGATCACGGAATCGAGGATGGTAAAAAATTCGGATTTATGTGAATCCGATACGATCCAGTGATCACCCGACGAATAGATTAACGCGCCATGCAGAACGACTCCCAGCATCATCAGAATCGAACGCATCGAGTCCATATAATAAAAACGGGCGGAAGCTGTCTGTTTTTCAGAACTGGCTGGCACATTCTGTTGACGTAAATCGAGTGCTGCCGGGAGATCCTGTACGGTAGGAGGGGTCATCCGAGTCGATACCTGCAATGGGTTTTTAGTATAAGCAATGATTGTTTTGGCGGCGGGTACATCAATTTATATGTGCTGACAGTGTCGTTGAGCGGTAAATTCTGAGGAGAATTCATGATTGCTGATCTGAGTTCAGCACGCTTTTGGAGTAATCCGTATAACCGCAATCTCCGCCATTCTGTTCATGCGTAATATTTCTGGATGTTGTAAAAAGGCAACCTGTCTCATGCCGGCGCCGATGGATGTTTTGCCGGTCTGGGAACTGAATTTGGCGGGTGGAAATGACAGTAATTCCACGGATCAGCGTCATCTTGAAATAATATTACATTTGGAGTGGTATTTTTTCCGTTGCGGGCTACAAAATGAAGGAATCACGCAGACAGTGATTCCAATGAATGTTCAGTTTGTGAAACAGATGTCAGCATCCCCTGAAAAGCAGGGCAGGAAAGTAAAGTCATCGATGAGTAAAGCGTATGATGCCATTATCGTAGTTTCGTTTGGTGGTCCGGAAGGGCCCGAGGATGTAATTCCGTTTCTGGAAAATGTACTGCGGGGTAAGAATGTGCCTCGCGAACGGATGCTGGAAGTGGCCGAGCATTATCAGCACTTCGGTGGAGTGAGTCCGATCAACGACCAGAATCGGGCATTAATTCGGGCTCTGGAACAGGAACTGGCAGAACAGGGACCACAGCTTCCCATCTATTGGGGAAACCGTAACTGGGATCCCCTGCTGGTGGAGACGCTCGCTCAGATGAAAGGCGATGGCATCAAACGGGCGCTGGCGTTTTTTACTTCTACGTTCAGTTCCTATTCAGGCTGTCGACAATATCGGGAAGACATTCAGCGCGCACAGGATGAAGTCGGAGCGGGGGCGCCTGAAGTGGATAAACTACGCGTATTTTTCAATCACCCGGGTTTTATTGAAGCAACAGTTTCCCGGACGGAGGAAGCGTTAAGTCAGATTCCGGAGGAGAGACGGGGGCAGGCAACGATTCTGTACTCGGCCCATAGTATTCCCACGGTGATGGCGGCCGGATGTCGTTATGAAGCGCAACTGCAGGAATCATCCCGCCTGGTGAGTGAACGACTGGGAGAGCATCCGTGGCATCTTGTCTATCAGAGTCGCAGTGGTCCGCCTCATCAACCCTGGCTGGAGCCGGATATCTGTGATTTTATCCGGGAACTGGGGGCGACAGGAGAGGTCAAAGATCTTGTGATCGTTCCCATTGGTTTTGTTTCCGATCACATGGAAGTGTTGTTTGACCTGGATACCGAAGCGAAAGACGTATGCCAGGAACTGGGAATCAATCTCGTGCGTGCAAAAACCGTAGGCGTTCATCCCCGGTTTATCAGGATGATCAGAGAACTGATCGAGGAACGAATCAGTGGTACCAGTGACCGTCCTGCCCTGGGGAAAATGGGGGCGAGCCACGACATTTGTCCTGTAGACTGCTGTTTACGCACGACTGAGAAACCTCGTTGATGAAGAGTTACTCAAATGCTCGTGCTGGTGAGCAACAAGAGTGAGATGTGTACATAAGAATCTGGAAACATGCCGTTTCTGAGAATCTTATATATTGTCAGCGGGTCGATACGGCTCGATACTTACTATCCATAAGTAATAAACAGCGCTCACCCTGTCACTGTTTTTCGCAAACAGCCTGACTGACAGATTTGCTTTCCCCTGACTGAGTCCCACCTGCGTATCATCATTATTCTTATCAACTAAGAGGAGTCCCGATGTCTGCATCTCACAAGCGCGGTTTTACGCTCATTGAGTTGTTAGTAGTTATTGCCATTATTGCGATCCTGATCGCCTTGTTGCTGCCCGCTGTTCAGCAGGCTCGAGAAGCCGCGCGGCGTTCCACGTGTAAAAACAATCTGAAGCAGATCGGCATCGCACTGCATAACTATCATGACACACACGTCACGTTTCCGTATGGTCATATGGAAGTGCAGACTGGGAATTATAATTCCAGTTCGCCTTACGGCACGTATCACTGGCGCGATACCTGGGCACATCAGATCCTGCCGTTTGTTGATCAGGCACCCCTGTATAACCAATATTCGGCCAATACAGCGTCCCATGTGCATCTTGTGACAGATCCGACAATTTATAAGGCCGTCGTTCCCGTTTATATGTGCCCTTCGGATCCTTCGACACCGGGTAACGCAGATTCTGCAGGCCGTTCGCAGGGGAGCTATATTGGATCAGCAGGTAACGTGGCAACGACGACGGGTGCCAATCTGAACGGCGTCTTTTCAGAGAACTCGAAAACCAAAATTCGTGATCTGAAGGATGGCTCTTCCAATACGATCATGGTTTCTGAAATTGTGATCCGGGGAAATGCGGCCACAACGACATACTGGGGCTGCCCGGGCTGTTATGGAATTGGGGGAGCTCATGGAGAAATGACTTTTTCTACACGGGAAGTTCCCAACACACCTGTAGCCGATCAGAATCATACCTGTAAAGCACTGGATTGGCCGAACGCCCCTTGCGTGGTCAATACGAGTACGAAATATAATTATGCCCGCAGTTACCATGTGGGAGGCGTGCATGCGTTGCTGGCTGACGGTGCAGTGCGGTTTATTTCTTCCAATATTGATCGTCCCACCTTCCAGCACCTGGGGGATAAACAGGATGGTCAGATACTGGGTGAATTCTAGAGTGCATCACATTTAACCATTGTGTCTCTCCATCCATGATACTCGGTTCAAATGGCTCTGGAGACGCTACAGTAAAACGGGACACAGTCTGGATTGCCTGAACGACATTTCCCAAAGGGGATGTGTTCCAGCTCACAAATAAAAAAGACCGGAAGTCTATTTGACTTCCGGTCTTTTCTTTTGTCGTTTCCATCTTACAAGGACGGCTTGCCGGGACGTTTAGTGCTTTGTCAAGCTAGAAATTGAGGGTTGGGGGTGTTGTTTACGTGCTCCGTTGTCGCACTCTCGTGATATCTATCAACCCAAAATTTAAAAATGACACTCCACTAGTCCTCTGGTTCGTTGTTGTACCTTGGATCCATATCTTCCTGGTAGGGGGGACGAACTTCGATTCCCTGTTTTATATTGTTGCGACGGACTCGCTTAGCATCGGCTTTTGCCTTTTTATCTGCTTCGCGTTGACGTTTGGCAAAAGTGTTCTGGTTTTTTGCGATAATAACTCTCCTGAAAAAGATCTAGGCGGTGTCCAGTTTCACTATAGCGATTCCAGAGCCCTGTGGAACACGAATCAAAGATAAAGCGACGCTAAGATTACATACGAAACGCTTCAGGTTTTAATCTGTGTCCATTGCTATAATATTATTCCACCATCAGAGGTGGCTTTTGAACTAAGTGGTTTGTTGAGAACGTGCTTTGATGTGCCGCCATTTCGGCTTTTTCTGACCTGGTTTGGCTTTATTGGCTTCGGTTGCTGCTTCAGCCGCACGTCGGCTTCTACGACGCGGAGGCCGCGCCCCATTGGCTGCCTGTGGTCTGACGCTGGATTTTTGGCTGCCTCTGCGCGGTTCCGGTTCGAGCTTTTCCGCTTTCAGACCCGCCTGCGAATGTTCTTTCGAGACGGGAACTTTCTGGCCAATCAGCCTTTCAATGGACCGCAATTCTTTGCGTTCGCTATCACTGCAGAATGAGATGGCAATCCCATCAGCGCCCGCGCGCCCGGTGCGACCGATGCGGTGCACGTAGGCTTCCGGCTCCACGGGGAGATCGAAGTTAATGACATGGGTGATGCCATCAATGTCAATTCCGCGTGCCGCCACATCGGTGGCGACCAGGACCTGGACCTGTTTGTGCCGGA
>NZ_CAXAVM010000070.1:0-34074 GCF_963972345.1 uncultured Gimesia sp.
CCTCAAGGCGGGAGCGATGTTTCGCCCTGTGTTGATGGAAATGGGCCTCGATTTTTCGCATTATGATCAGATCGAAAATGCCGTTGTCCTCAGGCCGGGTCAATTCGATTCACAACAGCAGAACTCGTCGCTGGCACATCTCCTGAATACACATCCGACGGTAGATGATGCTTTTAAATCTCGCATCAGTGGTGCTTTGTTTTATCATGAGCCAGTCGAAATCCGGATCGCCGAATTTGACAGCATTTCTCCCTGGCAGCCTGCCTTTACCTGGCTGGTTTCGCAGGCGATGCCAGCCGGTCAATCGAACCGCAACCGATACATTCATTCCATTGCCAGGCAGGATCCTTATTTCATTTTTGATGGCGGCTGGACCATTCCCTTCGGCCAGGAACAGGCAACCGAATCGATACGCCGTCAGTTTCAGCAACTGCCTTCGCGCCCGTTTCAGACAATTGAAGCCGCCTCACAACCGGTGATCACCCGCCTGTCGCGCGGGAAAGAAAAAGCGTTTTTCTATGTCGTCAATGATTTTCCCTATCGATGCCAGGTCACATTTGAAATCACAGTTCCCTCGGAGGCACCCCTGATATCTCTTAAATCGGGTGAGTCCCTGACTGGCAAACCAGCGGAGGGTGGGTTGAGACGGTATTCAATCATGCTGGAGCCATTTGACTTTCAGGCATTTCGAATTGATGATTCGCAAATTCAAGTCCAGGCAGTTCGTTGCAACCTGGCAGAACCGGATCTGATGCATCTGCAGGCCAAAATTGAGCAGAAAAAACAAAGTCTGGTGAAGCTGCACCAGTCCATGGATGAACTGACGGCTGTTATTTTTCATGCCGACTTTGAAACGAAAAGTTCGCGGGATTATATCCTGGCTGGCTGGGAATCGAAGATTTCACAGGGAAATGCCTGGACGATTGATTCGACCGAAGCCCATTCCGGCAAAACGTCACTGCTTCTGGGAAATACGCCGGGAAATAACTTTCTTCGCACGAATGAAATTCCGCTCAACGATTCCCGTTATCTGAATATGAGTGTCTGGATGAAGTCCACCGCCAGTGATATGCAGGTTCGGATTGCCATGGAAGCAGAACAGAATGGGAAACTGAAAGTACAGTCAGCGATCATTTCTGTTGATCAGCAGTGGCGTAAATACCTGTTTCGCGTCAAGGATATTCCCGCTGACCAAGTCCGGAATGCCCATATCGTAGTGGAAAAACTGGGGGCAGAGAAATTGTGGATTGATGACGTGGATTTGCAGATCCATCAGATATCGCCTGAAGATGACCGCCAGTTGACGAAGCTGGTTTCGACGCTGTCTCTGGCCTGGGATTCCCAACGCTATCTCGACTGTTATCGGCTCTTAAGCAGCTACTGGGGACAGTTTGGAGATACTCCCGAGCAGTCAGTCACTCCTCACGGTGAACAGGCTCCGGTAAGACATGCGGAACGCAGAGGGATCAGGAAACTGCTCCAGCGGTAAATCTGTTGGGTTTAGCCTGCCTGTCTTACGTATAGTTCACGGGCTGTAAGTGATATTCTCGAAATGGTTTATGAGATAGTCTCTTATTCTGCCCCACGCGCATGTTATAATATTCGTAGACTATCAATAGATCACGATTTCTCTGATTGAATCATCATAACTGCAAGGAAGGAATTGAGATGTCAGCTCGAAAATCCACTACCAGTTCCAGGCCCGCCTCATCCTCGAAATCACGAGTGGCTGCAAAACAGGTCTCCCGTTCCAAAGCAGAAAAGCAGAATGGAAAAGTACATACCATTGGCAGCTATCTGATTCAGCGGTTACAGGATTACGGGGTAACAGATCTGTTTGGGATTCCCGGCGACTTCGTTCTGCAGTTTTATGGAATGCTGGAAGAGAGTCCGATTCGTGTCGTGGGAACAACAAGGGAAGATAATGCCGGCTATGCCGCCGATGGTTACGCGCGCGTGCATGGGCTGGGTGCCGTCTGTGTAACCTATTGTGTGGGTGGTTTGAGCCTGTGTAATTCCATTGCAGGTGCCTATGCAGAAAAATCTCCGGTAATTGTCATCAGTGGTGCACCGGGCATGTCGGAACGGGCGAAAGACCCCCTGCTCCACCACCGTGTGAAAGATTTTCATACACAGCGTGATGTCTTCGAAAAAATTACCGTCGCCACAGCCTTACTCGATAATCCCATGACTGCTTTTCAGGAGATCGATCGCTGCCTGGAAGCGTGTGTCAGATTCAAACGTCCGGTTTATCTGGAACTGCCTCGAGATTGTGTCCACAAGCAGGCGGTAATTCCGCATGTACCTGATGACAGCCAACCGGTCAGTGATGAGCATGCATTGCGGGAATCGCTGGCAGAAGCGAAGGAATTAATCGAAGCCAGTAAAAAGCCTGTCATCATCGCTGGAGTTGAAGTTCATCGCTTTGGACTGCGGGAAGAGGTGCTGGGCTTTGCTGAAAAATTCAAAATACCCATGTGTGCCACGATTCTGGGTAAGTCCGTGGTGAGTGAGTCTCACCCGCTTTACCTGGGAGTTTATGAAGGGGCCATGGGGCGCAGTGAAGTGCAAAAGTATGTCGAAGAGAGTGACTGCGTCATACTGCTGGGAACATTCATGACAGACATCAATCTCGGCATTTATACAGCTCACCTGGATCCGGGGAAATGCATCTATGCGACCAGTGAAAAATTGCGCATCAGTTATCATCACTTTCATGATGTGATTTTCTCAGACTTTGTCACAGGCCTGGAAAAACAGAAAATGAAGGTGGTTACGCGGAAAATTCCTGAAAATGTCCGCCCACAGCAGCTGGAATTCAAAGTCAAACCGGCCCAGCCTGTCTCCACAAAGCACCTCTTTGAAAGTATCAATCAGATTCTGACTGACGAGACTGTGGTGGTTACGGATGTCGGTGATTGCCTGTTCGGGGCGGTCGACCTGATGATCAATACGCACACCAAGTTTCTCAGTCCTGCCTATTATACATCGATGGGATTTGCGATCCCGGCATCCCTCGGAGCGCAGGTTGCGAATCAGAGGCTGCGGCCGATTGTTCTGGTAGGCGATGGTGCGTTTCAAATGACATGTCTTGAGCTTTCGACGGCACTCAAGCTGGGATTCAACCCGATTGTCATCGTCCTCAATAATAAGGGCTACACCACCGAGCGATTTCTGCAGGAAGGCCCGTTCAATGATATTCCCGACTGGAAATACCATAATATCACCGATCTGATCGGCGGTGGCTGGGGCTTTGAAGTCAGCACGGAAGGCGACCTGGAAAAAGCCCTCAAGGCGGCTCTCGCAAACAAGGATAGTTTGAGTGTCATTAACGTGCATCTCAAACCGACTGACGTCAGCCCTGCCCTGACACGACTGGCAGATAAGATGTCGAAGCAGTTATAGCAGCGACAAAAAAAAGAAAAAAAGCCGGGCGAGAGTCCCGTTCTCTGCGTCCGGCTAATGTCCTTTCGCTGACAGTTCAAATAATCCAGCGCATTGAACTGTCTTTAGACGCGAAAGGGTCCCCCCTGTTTGGAGTCACTGGTGGCAAAAACAGCAGGCTGACTAAAGCCACGCCTGCTGTCATGTTGAGAGAATGTTATTGATCCTGCTGGAGTTTGCGTTCCATTTTGTATTGTTCCAGGACTTCCCGCTGATTGTAGAGCTGTTCTTCAGGGCCTGCCGGATAGAACTGCACATCGTCATTCAGGTAATACGCTGAAGGCAGTGTCTGGCCACCAATGCTGGATTGGCAACCGGTGCTGGTTAATCCGATCAATGCCAAGCCCAGAACTCCAACACTTGACCAATTTTTTAGCTGGCGAATCACCATGATTTTCCTCGGAATGAAAATGTTGTCGAATGGCACCTGTTGGGGAGACGTGTAAACAGGGTAAGACAGGAGCCGGGAACACCTTGGGAACAGTCCATCCTTGTACTGAATCCAGTCACTTCGATAGGAAGTGATTGCAAGGCCACACAAAACTACAACGTGTGTACCTCTTTTATCGACACATAAAACCGGAATCTTCGGTA
Organism: uncultured Gimesia sp.; assembly: GCF_963972345.1. Classification (NCBI taxonomy): domain Bacteria; kingdom Pseudomonadati; phylum Planctomycetota; class Planctomycetia; order Planctomycetales; family Planctomycetaceae; genus Gimesia; species uncultured Gimesia sp. The sequence goes on from NZ_CAXAVM010000070.1 coordinate 4,039, forward strand.
TATTCTGCTTAATCGGACAAGATTTAGTATAAAGAAAGTCGGCAGAACATAGATATGGCGTGGGGTGGGTTACCGTACAGGTATCTTGCGGTGCGTGCAAAGGGATGGACTGCGAACCCCAGCGGAGTCGTGCCTGGCTCGATCAATCTCAGTCTGGCCTGATTTACGATTTGAAGGCGCGCTGCAATTCGTCCATGGAAACTTTCCCTTCCGCCACCAGCCGGATGCCATCTTTCTGGAAGCTGGGCATATCCTGTTTTCTGGCGAATGCCTTGATTTTTGCCGGCTCGGCACCACTGATGATCAGCTGCTTCATTTCATCTGTCATATCGATCATTTCGAGCAAGAGCGTACGGCCGTAGTATCCTACGCCATCACACTTCTCACAGGGCTCGATCTCGTTGCCATCATCGTCCACGGTCTGGCGGGGAGGACGATACAACATTTTCGTGGATTTCGGGAGCCCCATTTTCTCAATGAGCTTCGGGTTGGGGCGAAATGCTTCCTTACATTGATCGCACAGTGTTCTGATCAGTTTATGCCCAATCACGGCTTTGAGAGAATTCACTCCCTTTTCCATACTGCCTGCCAGCTGGCAGTATTTGATAATACCGGCAATCGAATCTTTCGCGGAAATTTCCGCAATCATGGTGATTTCATCCGCGACATTCAGGATGCTGGCGACATATTTTTCATCCGTAATCGGATTCAGATAAATGATATCTGCTTCCATGCGGATGATTCTGCGCAATTCGTCGTCAAATGTGTCCCCTTCTTTTTTATCGAGGGTTGCGATATGGCTCAATTCACGATGTTCAGGATCGGCCAATGCAAAGATCGTATATTGATAAGCGTCTACCGAACGTACCACGCCAACAGTTGTCGTCGTCGTACCGGAATTGGGGGGACCACTTATCATGACCAGTCCATTGCGTGACTGGCTTAACTCCCGGATCTTTTCTTTGATTTCCTCGGTAATGCCGATATCGTCAGCGCGATCCAGGGGATGTTTGAGGTTAATTGCTTTGATCGAGAGTCGCTCGCCTCCGGGTGTCGGTGCAGTAGCCACCCTTAACTGGTAGGAGACTTCTTCCAGCTCTGCCGCAACTCCGCCTGACTGCGGGCGTTTGCGTTCCTGGATATTTAAGCCCGATAACAGCTTGATGACCTGCACAACGGCCATTCCCTGCTGCTTGGAAAGTTTCGCGCCAGGGCTGGGAACACCATCGACATAAAACAGAACCTGGTATCGCTCGCCCTTTGGTTCAAACCGTATGTATTCGGAACGCAATGCCAGTGCGTCAGTGATGATGTTTTTTGCGGTCATCAGACCTGCTTTTACCAGCCGTGCATTGTCTTTCAGATTTGCAGGTTGACCGTTGAGTGCCCCTTGAAATGAGACCGGCTCGATTTCTTCTTCGAAATCGTCGTCGTCATCATCCCGGGATTTTCCAAAACCAAATATCACCAGAGATACCTCTTGAAACAGGTTAAGTGCCTAACTGAAAATTGTTCCTGGAATCTCTTACCCGGAGCAACCGTTAATGCTGTTTAGTTTAGCGGAATTCTTAAAGCAGACCATAATCCCGCAGCGTTTTTTCCAGAACCTGCATTGAACTACTGTCCAACTGAGTCATGGGCAGGCGGACTTCGCCGTTATCTCGACCGAGAAGCTGCATGGCCGCTTTAATGGGAATGGGATTGGTTGCCAGTCCCAGCAGATTGCGGCACAGGGCAAACAGTTTGAAATGCCATTCGCGGGCGAGCGCTAAATCTCCTGCATTGAAAGCGTTGAGCATGTTTTTGACATCACCGGGGACAATATTTCCCACGACAGAAACCACGCCTTTCCCGCCTAATGCCATCAAAGGCAGAGTCAGGCTGTCATCGCCTGATAAAACTGCCAGATCACAGGCAGACAGGATGTGCGAAGCCTGGTCCATGGAACCGGTGGATTCCTTGACGGCAACGATATTCGGGATTTCCGCCAGGCGAATAATGGTTTCCGGCTCAATGTTCTTCGCTGTCCGACCGGGAATATTATAGATGACGATCGGAATGTCGACCGATTCTGCGATGGCCTGGTAGTGCTGGAAGAACCCTTCCTGTGTCGGCTTGTTGTAATAGGGAGCCACATGCAGGGCCCCGTCGGCTCCTGCACCGTGGGCATATTTGGTCAGCTCGATCGCTTCACGCGTACTGTTGGAGCCAGTACCCGCCATAACTTTGATTCGGCCAGCAGCCTGATTACAGACGATCGAGATCACCTGCTTGTGCTCATCGTGGGACAGGGTCGGTGATTCTCCAGTGGTTCCCACCGGACACAAGGTGTCGGTTCCCTGTTCCACATGGTAATCGACCAGGGCGCGGAGCGCTGTCTCATCGATTTCACCATTCTGAAACGGGGTGATCATTGCTACCGCAAGACCTGCGAACAGGTCACTTTGATTCGCCATGCTTTTAATACCTTAATACAAATTCTTCCCGCCAGTTCAGTTTGGCCGGGTCAGTTCTTCTTGATGATCGGTTGCGTGTGAATGAATGCCCTAAGATCGCTGTTCCCAGTCGACATTCGATAATGAAGCCAGCGCAAGCTGCAAGGCATGTGTTCCGTTCCGCCCATGCCCTTGTGCCTGGACGGCCAGATAAAGCTGGTGTCCTAAAGCCAGGCCGGGCAGACTCAGGTTCATTGCTTTGGCTTCTGCCAGTGCAATTCCCATGTCTTTGATGAAGTGTTCGACAAAGAAACCGGGATCAAAATTGTTATCCATAATCCGTGGTCCCAGGTTTGAGAGAGACCAGCTGCCAGCAGCCCCGCTGCCTACGGACTCCAGTACGGTAGGCAGATCCAGACCGGCTTTATAACCGTACAGCAATGCTTCGCAGACACCAATCATGTTGGTCGCGATCAGAATCTGATTGACCATCTTGGTGTGCTGACCTGAACCTGGCTCCCCCTGGTAGACGATGGTTTTTCCCATCGCATCCCAGCAGGGTTTGAGCGCTTTGACAACAGCCTCGTCGCCACCTATCATGATGGACAGGGTTCCGTTTTTGGCGCCCACATCGCCGCCGGAAACCGGGGCATCCACACTGTAGACTCCCTGGGCCTGGGCGGCTTCTGCTACTTCCACGGCCAGGGAAGGATCGCTTGTCGTCATATCCACCAGGATCTTGCCTGCAGTTGCGCCAGCCAGAGCTCCCTGCTCTCCCAGAAGGACTTCTCTGACATCGGCAGGAAAGCCTACGATGGAAAAGATGACGTCGGAATTCTCCGCGACCTGTTTGGGAGAATCAGCCCAGTTTGCCCCCTTCTTAATGAGTGGTTCGGCTTTGGATTTGCTGCGATTGTACACAGTTGCTGAAAAACCCGCGTCCATCAGGTGGCCCACCATACTGGCACCCATGACTCCCGTTCCGATCCAGCCAATTTTCGTCTGACCTGGTTGAATGGTTGGTATCGCCATTTTCTTCAATCCTTTTATCTGATTCAGTTGCGTCGAATTACTCAATGATCAATGTGGTTATGTCCATCCAAATCGTAAAAAAATGATTGGTATATCTCAAGTTAGACCAATCATTCTCCTTCGCAGTATATCGAGGTCGGACTCAGAAGTCATATGACTGGTTCATTTTTTTGTCAACTATCACGCCTGCAGGCCCCTTTTCTGACAGGAATTCAGCCAGATGGGCAAAAGAAACTTGCCATGCGATTGCTCAGCGGTGAAAATCATACGGACGATCTGGCCCGCGCTTTTGAACAGTGTCTGGCTTTGGTTGAATTATTTGGAGATGGGAATTCAGGTTACGTTATGAAATTGAAATCGATTGCATGGTGGATGTTCTGTTTGGCCGGCATCTGCCTGGGAAGTTCTGATCTGCAGGCACAGACCTGTGGGAATGGATATCCGTGTGGCCCTGATGGGGCTCCCCTGCTTCAGATGTTGACGCCACAGGGTTTCATGGGAGCGGATTTCAGAGGCAGTTGCTCTCAGCACGATCGCTGCTACCAGGTACCCGGTATCAGTCGGCGGTATTGTGATTTACAGTTCCGGAATGAATTGCATCGCCGGTGTAACTGCTCTGCGTTTCCTCTCGGATGCCGCATGATTGCCAACACGATGTATTTACAGGTTCGATTATTCGGCAGGAGACCTTATTTAAACTCGCAGTACCCACCGACTTATCCTGCTCCCATGCCCTATCCCGTCTATTCCAATGCCTCTTATTCACAGCCGGTTGTGTATTACGGATACTGATCTGCGGGTAACATCTAGTTAGAATTTTCTACGGTCTCTCTTTCCTGAACGAATCTTTGTCCATGACTGAAGCACAGGCGTACTTGAATGGCGCCTTTATTCCCGATTCTGAAGCAAAGCTGGCGGTAACTGATCTGGGGATCGTGTATGGCGCGTCGGTTACAGAGATGGTGCGGACATTTCAACATCAGCTGTTTATGCTGGACGATCACCTCGAAAGGTTGTTTTCCGCCCTCGACTATCTGGGGATTGAATCGCCAGTCACTCTCTCGGAACTGAAACAGGTTTGCGAATCGCTGGTTGAGAGAAATGCAGCCTTGTTATCAGGTCAGCATGATCTGGGGATGACCGTCTTTATCACCGCCGGTCACAATCTGCCTTATCTGGGGCTGGCTGCACGAGAGGCGTGTCAAACCCCGACTGTTTGCGTGCACACGTTCCCACTGGCGTTTGAACTCTGGGATCGCAAATACGCAACTGGACAGTATCTGATGAAATCCGAGGTTCAGCCCCTCAATGCAGCGATTTTTGATCCGGGAGTGAAATCACGCAGCAGGATTCACCTGTATCGCGCTGAAAAACTGGTTCGCCAGAATAACCCGGAGGCTTCTGCCTTATTGTTCGATCCGGCAGGTTATGTCGCAGAAACAACGATCGGTAACTTTTTTCTGGTACAGGGAAACCGGATACTCGCTCCACGTCCTGAATTTATCCTGGGAGGGATCAGTCAGAGAATGGTCGTTCGGCTGGCAAACCAGCTGGGACTGGACTATCAGGAAACAGATATTTCCCCCAATATGATTCTCGAAGCGGACGAAGCATTGACGTCTTCAACAGCATATTGTCTGATGCCTGTTACCCGCTTTGAAAACCATCTGCTGTCAGCAGGAAAACCCGGGCCCGTTTATCAGAAATTGCTGAATGCCTGGAGCCAGGCGGTGGGAATTGATATTTTACAGCAGGCCCGGGAAATCGGCGCAGCGCGTCGTCAGGCACTTTCATAATTGTCAGGTAGACTTACCCACTCAAATCCATTCCTATAGATTAGCGATCAGGAATTACGCTCTTGTCACATTATCTGGAATTCTTTCGGCAGTTTCGAACGACTTTCGAAACCACAGGCGCGATTGCTCCCAGCAGTCGTTTTCTGGCCGCAAATATGGCTGGTCCGATGAAGCAGCATCAGGGGCTCAAGAAAGTTCTGGAAATCGGCCCGGGTACGGGCGCTGTTACCAGGGAGATCGTCAAACAGATTCGCCCGGGCGATCAACTTGATCTGGTCGAGTTGAATGATAAATTTGTTGAGATCCTGCATCAGCGCTTTGATACCGAACAGGGCTTTCGGGAAATCAAACTTCAGACCGCAATCCATAACTGTCCCTTACAGGATTATGGCGCTGGGGAAGAATATGATTTTATTGTTTCCGGCCTGCCATTAAATAATTTCCCGACAGAGTTGGTCAGTGATATTTTCAAAGCGTATTTTCGCCTGCTGAAGCCGGGGGGCGTACTCTCGTATTTTGAATACATGTATGTACGACCGGTCCGCAAGGTGGTCTCCCGGGGAGAAGAAAACCAGCGAATTCGTGAAATTGACCAGATCATGGTTGACTATACGCGTCAATTCCGGATTCGCCGAAACTGGGTCTGGTGCAACCTGCCTCCTGCCTGGGTTCAACATCTGCAGAAAGAAAAAGGCAGCTCACCCGCGCTGGAGCAAACTGCCTCTCAAAACCAGTCATGATCTCACGAGATCTATCGATTACGCTTCGGGTTTTTCCGATTTGCTTTCAGGCTGCTTGTTTTCCGGAGTGTCTTCTGAGGGGCGTCGCGGGCGATTCATACGTTCCCGTTCCCGGCCCCGGGGATTAAAAGTACTTCGGTCGCCTCCCATCAGTTCCCGCAGATCCAGCGAGCCATCTCCATTACGGTCCAACTGTTTCAAGAGAGTCTGTATCTGTTCCAACTCCTGGGAATCCAGTTTTCCATCCTGGTTCGTATCGAGCGATTTCATGAATGCGGGTTGAAACATTCTTCCCGGAAAATCACCGCGTCTGCGTTCGGGACGATCACTCATTTCGGGGCGATTCATTTCAGTGTCCCGTTCCCGTTCTGCTGGTTTTTGATCAGGGCGAAATTGTCTGACAGCTTCTGTGAATTCCTGTTTCGAGAGAGGGCTGTCGGCATCTTTATTGGCCTGCCGATAGATCTGTTTCAGAATCGGTTTTCCTCTTTCCGGCGCTTCCTCAAGTGTCAGTTTGCCATCCTTGTTCGTATCCAGCGACTGGAAAAAACGCTCGTATCGATCCTGGTTCCTCTTTTCATCCCCGGGACGAGAACGTTCTCTGCGGTCTCCATCGGGTCTGCCGCGATTCATGCTGCCAAAACGCTGTAGTGCCTCTAGGGAAATCTCATCGGTATTCATTCGCTTGAAAAGCGGGTCCATTCGATCACGAAGGGGTTCCGGTAATTCGTCGCGGGATATTTTTTGATCACCATTGCGATCCAGACGCTTCATGAACTCCTGCATGCCGCGGCGATTCCGGTCCTGGTCGCCATCACCAGCAGCAGGAAATTTCCGGTCTTCCTGTTTCAGACTCGCTTCAAACTCTTCTATTGTGAGCTTGCCATCCTTGTTGTGATCCCCCGTTCGAATGAGGTGGTCAAAAAACCGCATTTTCTCCTGTGGGACTTCCTCGGCTGTCAAAGTGCCATCTGAGTTTTTGTCGAGTTGCTGAAAAATACTCTCTGACGCGGATTCGTTCTGCTCTGGAGCGGCGGACAGGTGGCCGGTAGAGAATCCCAGTGCAGCCAGTACCGCCAGTGAATAGAATGAATACTGCATGGTCGCCCCTTTCATGGGTCTACTGAAATCAGACGAGGACTGAATACTGCGTGAGTCCTTTACTCCTTATTTAACTTCACCTGGACTGAAAAGTATTGGTCGTTTCTGAAAAACAGAGCCGGGTAATGAAAAAACCCGGCGAGCGGACTCACCGGGTTTAATAAAAAACATGCTGATATCAGGAGCTTATTTCGATTTTCTCACTGAAAAAGTCGAAGTAAAGAAACCCTGATCATCGGGGATCGTATAACCGCCGGATACAGGCAGATACTTCTGGAAGAAGCTGTAAGGGGGAAGTTTTGACATATCAATGCCTTCGATATCAATCATTGATTCATTCTTCTTGACGAAGTTATAGACGGCCTGGACCTGGGCATCTGCGTTCTGGTAAGTGATCATGGACGTCTTGTCAGGAAAGTTTTCTGCAATGAGTTTGTAGTTTGCATCGTTGATCAACGAACCCGCCCCACGGTCTTTTCTCAAAACACTTTCGATCTGTTGTACATCGTTTGAGATAAACAGCTGATTTTCCGCGATGCAGAAACCTGCTGAGGTCGGAGAATTGATGACCTCACCAGGAAGTTCATACAGGGTGGTTCCCTGAAATTCGCGTGCCTGTCCGGGGAAATCATCCCGGGCGGTCACCGAGGCGATAATTTTCTGAAAAGCGTCTGAATTTTTCAGACCCAATGCCACGGTAAACTGACCAGACATTTTAGTCAGATCCAGTTGTTCTCCTTCTTCGATCTGGGTCGCAACCTGAATACGACCACTGAGATTATCCACGATGTCTTTTTTAATGTGGATTTTGGGGCCATCCGGATTATCGGCCATCGAATCGATGACGGCAGCCAGGGCACCAGGTCGTCCCTGGAATCCGTCAAACAGGGTTTCCACCGAATCATAAGCTCCTGTGATACTCCAGTTGATGGAATAATAGGAAGAAACTTTGTCTGAGACCCATACTGGCGGTTGCTGAGCCACGGCCGGGCATTTGAACATTTCAAGGATTCCGGAAGTCGGCATCTCGACATAGGTGAAGGTTTTGGAAATGGCATCGAAATTTTTAGTCGCCATGAAACTGGCACCGCCGACTGCTTTCAGGTTGGTAATTCCCAATGCAGGCAGAAAACCCTGCACCATTCCCACCTGGGGATTAATACGGCTGGCGACACCCAGGATGGACTGCAGGGCGCCAATCGGATTCAGATACCATTTTGCGACTGCCGGTGCGCCTGGATCAGTACATTTATTCTGAATGTACTGGTACTCTTTTTTGGCAGCCAGAGATTTTTGGTCCTGACCATCCCAGCTGGCTAGAACGGTTTCCAGAATCTTATCATCATTGGAAGCCACAAAAGTCTTATCTTTCAGGAAGTAAGAAAACTGTCTGGTAAGAGGAACTTTGACGGGTTCGTCTTCCGCGTCATCCTTTTCAAATGAAAAGATGACCAGTTTGGTTCCTGAGACACTGCGGATGGAGCGTTGGGCGCCTTCCTTATCCAGGGCTTCGGCTGTTTTTTCCAGAATTTTTTCCAGGGTTTCGCCACTCTCGCCATACTCCAGAGAGGCCACGCCACCAAATTTCCCTTCGCTGCTTTTCAGGAAAGCAAGACAGAATTCACCACTGGGAATGCTCAGGACATTACTCAGGCCCAGGTTGGTTTCATCCTCAAATTTTTTTGAGTATTTCTCGACCAGCTTTACCAGATCTTCCCGCATGCCTGCAAAGGCAGGATCACGGATCATTTCTGCCATCGAAGTTTCTGCCCACTTTTCTTCCATGACTTCAACGTCTGGAATGGAAAAGTAAAACAGTGCGTCAGAGGGCAGTCTCTGTGCTGCGGAAACACGATCTTGTGCAATGCAGTCCTGGGCAGTCAGCAGGAACATCGCCTGCATGAACATAAATGTAAGTAACAAAAGTGGCTTTCTCATGGGAGCCTTCATTCTTTCTCTTCCAGAGGGGATATTAAGGGAATCTCACGCTAGAGCGCATCACATTTACCATAGCATCTCTCAACCTGTTACACTCGGACCAGCTGGCCCTGAAGACACTATAGTAAAACGGGACACTGTCTAGATCCGATTTTTGGCCCTGTCTAATACTTTCAAACGTGACGAAAATCATACTGTTAATTTGTAGCAATTCTTGTTTTTCTGGCAACCCCAACCTGCGTCTCATCCTGATCTGGGACAAAAAACGATTTCGAGAATTACTCTGCGGGGAGTACCATGAAACCGTGTCGCGGGTTGCAAGTTTTTTATTTACTTCTCAGATTCCGGAGTTTTTCTGCGGGGCGCATCAAAATAGCGATAGCCTGTATTGGGACTGGTTTTGTCAAAAGCAAATGCATCCCGGTTATCAAGAAAATGTTTGACGTACGTGATCGGGATGGCAAACCCGAGCCCTTCCCCCAGAATCAGTTTCATATTTGTAACCCCGATGACTTCACCCCGCGAATTAAACAGGGGACCACCACTGTTGCCGGGATTGATTTGAGTCGTCGTCTGGATATAGACGATTCCCTGCATGTTACGGTTGCGCGTGCTGACGATTCCCCGCGAAACGGAACGTTCCAACCCCAGCGGATTACCAATGGCAAAGACTTCTTCTCCTTCTCGCTGTTGATCGTTTTCAGCGAGATAGACGGTTCGGAACGCGAAATCTTTCTGTAAGGGAATTCTGAGAAGCGCCAGGTCGAAAAAAGGATTTAAGGCAATGATTTCGACATCTTTAATCTGACGCCGCTGAAATTCACCAGTGGCTGTCCGGTGAAAAATGGTGACAGCAATCCTGGTTTCTTTCTCAACTACGTGATAATTGGTGACGCAATATCCCCGGTCATTGATAATGAAGCCGGATCCCAAACCACTGGGGGTTTGAACGAGTGTCACTGCTTCACCATAAAGCCGGGCCAGTTCTTTGATGCTTTTGACGGGCAGTTCAGCGACCGAATAGATTTTATCTTTGCTTTTGGAAATCGGGATCTTGCCATCGGCCGTTTTTTCTGACTTGCTGCGCGAACGAATCTGTTCCAGTGGGATTCTTAACACCTCAATGCCGATATCGACTAGAAGGTGGTCGTTGCTCTGCTTGAGGACATCGCCTTCAATTTTGTGACCACTGACCAGTTCGATCCAGTCAGCATCTGCAGTACTGATTAATCCGGGGGCTGTGAATGAAAAACAAAGCAATAGTCCGAGGTGGCCAATCTTGCGAATCATTCCGTCGATATCCTCTCTCACTGTGGTGTGCTGAAGTTTGATGTATCACAAAAGCTGTCATGCATGTGATGCTATTCTTTATACTCGCTGTGACATTCAGTGCAGGCCTTATAAACCCGGGTTAAACCTTTATCGAATTCAGGGAAGTTGTCGGCTTTCGCTGCTTCCACCATTTGCAGGCTGGCTTCCATCATGGGATTCGCGTGGCCGAGGAAGCCTTTGTCATCGACATATCCATAACCTTCAGTGGTGATGACTTTAGCGACGGCTGCCAGTAAATGTGCTTCTTCAATGACTTTTTCTTTTTCCGATTTCAAAGCGTCTGCATTGCCCACATTGGATTTTAACCATTTCGAAGCAATGTCGATCCGCTTCATCAGATCTCCCATGGAGGCCACATCGCTGAGTGGCTTCTTATCTTCCGAATCGGGAACACCGGCGGGGAGACTGCCATTCATGATTACGATCATCTGCTCATAAGGCACTTGGATTTCACGATATGACTTGGCGCCACGCATTAACTGCTTCGAAGAGATACCTGCTGCGAGATCACGTAAGTACTTGGCATTTTTTTTCCAGCCTATGTCATCCGGATGTTCTGTCGCGATACCGGCCAGCGCTGCCAGCGTTGAAGTAAATGTGGGTAATTCCAGGTAACTCGTATTATAGGTTCCGACCGACTGCATATTTTTCGTCAGTCGATTCCGGATATCTTTCACCAGTGAATCCAGAACAGGCATCGGGATAATCGTCTTCCAGTCGACTCCGCCCGCAGCAGAAGCAGGCTGTGAATCAGCCGTTTTCATTTCTGTTGCCGACGGCGTACTGGTCGGAGTTGCTGCGACTGTATTACCAGGCAGCGCCACGGGAGAGACTGCCTGCTGATTTCCAGCGACCGCAAGAGGATTATCAAACCAGACATCGTAAGGGATTCCATCAATCATTTTACGACCGTCTTCCTGCTTCGCTGGTTCTTTCACAGGTGTAGACTGTGTGTTTTGCGCGACTTGCGGAGGGGGCGTAACGGGAGCAGGAGTTGTCGGTTGGGGAGCTGGCTGTGATGTGACGGGAGCGGGTTCACTTCCACCACATCCTGTTAAGATGCCAGATCCCAGCGTACTGCAAATTAACACAAATAGAAAATAGAACGGTTTCCCGTCCCACCGGAAGGCCGGCCTGTTCATGGATGTCTCCCTCAAGTCCTTGAAATTAAACCAATTAGATTATGTGTTATCCGGGCACGGCTTGCAACTGCATCTCTAACGGATTGTAAAATTCCCCTTCCGATTTGTACATGATGCGGGAGAGGATCTCATTTCACCAGAGTGTCTTTCAAACGACGATACTCGCTTCCAATGCAACTGGTGACGCTGCCGGAATATAACACACAGCTTCGATCCCGCTCAGATCCTGAATCAAATTTCCCATGTGTCTAAAGCAATCATGAACGGCAATAGTGCATGTATCTATATAAAATAGAACCTGTTTGCCTGTTAATTTATTCCGATCAGTAAAAGCAGGCCTGTTTGGCGGAATACGCAAAAAGTTGACGGCCATCCCTTGTCAACTCAAACTCCACTTATTATCTCTGACCCTTATCAGGTACGTAACTGATACCGGTTTTTCATCTGCTTTGCTGATTAATGTGCGACTCGGATTGACAGTAGAGTATACTTTGAGTGGTGGACAACCGCGAAAACGAACTGACTATTCATCTGCTTGATCAAGTCCATTCTGGAGAATGCCAACAAGCACGTTGTCGGGGGAAACAATATTGATTTTTATCAATCAGCTGCCTTAATGGAGTTCACCAGGGCAGCAAAAGGAGTATTCAGAGATGAACAAGATTGTTTGTTGTACGTTAGGCATGATTGCCTTGACCGTTTCAACTGCTCACGCTCGGGGTCCTGAATTCAATCTGGGACAGGGTCTGTTAATGAGCCAGACAACTGCATTACCGCCGGCAGTTGGTCCAGAACCGATGCATGAGTTGGCGCCTCAACCTTATGAACACCATGTTGCTTCACAAGAGATTCCTGTATTTGATTGTGTCAAATACAAACGTCCTCGCAACATTGCTCCCTGTTCCAGTCCGAAACTTGTATTGATTGTCGATCCTTGTGCACCCAAACACAGCTGTTGCGAACCAGGATGTGTGGCTGTGGAAATTTGTGCCCCTGATTGTGCCTGCGAATGCGTTCGCTGCAGAAAAGATGGACGACGTAAGATTTTTGATTACGGGAAATACAGCGTGGTCGTTGAATCACACCGTGGAAAAGTCACCGTGACTTACCGCAGCTAATATAAAGAGTAGTAGCTTCATCACAATATTTAACAGCCGGGAACAGTTTCGTTTCCGGCTGTTTTTATACGCCTCGCTATAAGGCTGCTTTAGCAGGATTGGTTTGAGGTTCATGTCACTTTCGCGAGAAACTGGGTCAGAAAGATAATCCCGGCAACCCCACACCATGCCAGAGCAAATCCCGCCAGATCCTGAAAGGTCGGTCGTGGGATTTCAATGTCCTTCGAGTTGGGAAACATCTTTCTCCCCATCGGTTCCGGCTCTGCCGGCAGAGTGCAGGGAGAATCGATGACTTCATTCAGTCTGACCGGGGTATGCATCAGTCTGTAGAAATGGTCCAGCTTCTCCGGGGATTGTCGAGGAGTCAGGAAGCTCACCAATATACCGCTGAGTACGGCCAGGCTCATGAAGCAGAACATCTGCCAGACGTCTTTCATCTCAATTGCGGATTTGAACATGCTCTCGGGCAGCAGCCCCGAACTATATAAGGTGTCTGCGTGAAACGCGACGATGTACCAGACAACAATTCCAGTGATCGTCGAGACCCAGACAGAAATAACATTCCAGCGTCGCCAGACAATGCCAAACCAGAGGCTGATTCCAATGCAGGCGGGAGTTTTCACGATGGTTTTCAAGGCATCGATAATGTCTGTAAAAGTCGTCTGCAGAATCAGTGCCAGGATCACAATCACCAGCCCTGCGATACGTCCGACCCACAGGTAATGCCGTTGCGATTTATTTTTCGCGATGCATTTACGATAGATGTTTTCCGTAAATAAACCACTGGAAATAATCATCTGGGCATCACTGGTACTCATGACGGCTGCCAGCAGGGATGCCAGCAGCAGCCCGATTAAACCAGGGGCAATCCGTGGCAGAATATCATGTGCCGCCATACCAAACAGCTTATCTGCGAAATCGCGGTCCGTTTTATCTACTTCCACTTTTTTTTCTACGGAGAGCTGATCATATTCCGGGCTGGCGCGCAGCAGGAGCGACTGGTAGACCGCCTGGTCAGCCGGGTCAGGTGACGTTTTTAAAGGACTGTTATCACCCATATACCAGACAATGCATGCCAGACCGGTAAACGTCCAGGCGACCGTGCAGAATCGTTTCAGGAAATTACCGACGGTGAATCCGAAACGGCCTTCATATTCGGTCTTCCCTGCTCCACAGACCCCCATGATATGCGGTTGAATTACGATTCCGGCCAGTGCTGTAATGGAAAGCATACAGACATAGAAGGGAGTGATCGGTTCTCCCATCGTCGCGGCCAGTTCGGGGCTGACAGTCAGATCCAGCATGCCCTGCTTGAGATCAGATTGCTGATGCAGCATGCCAAACCCGCCAATTTCGTAGAAAACAAATGGCAGCAGCAGGAATGAAAAGACGATCGTCAAAATCCCCTGGATAAAGTCGGTGATGATGGCAGCTCCCAGTCCCCCCGCCATCCCGTAAATGACAAACATGATGGTGACCGCCAGAATGGCAAACTCATAACCCTGCAGTCGACGTTCCGTGATGTGAAACGTTTTTTCGGTCGTATCCCATTCTGCTGCCGGTACCATGATATTCGCTTCAACGGACAGCCGATCCAACTCGTTGCCCGTCAATGCATCAACCATTTTTCCGGTTCCAAATAAACCGCCGGCAATAAAAGTGATCGAAATTGCGATTCCGTAAAACGAATACATAATGGCGGTCGGCCCGTTGAAACGGGTCTCAAAAAAGTCGGCCGTTGTCAGGGCGCGCATACGGCGCATCAGTGGCGCGACAATCCAGTAAAACGGCGTGGCCCACAACCAGAGAAACTGCCACCAGATGCCTGCCAGACCCGCCCGCCAGGTACCAGCGACAACGCTGATAGCCTGTTCGCTGCTCGTTCCCGAACCAAAGGCAAAAAACATCATGAACACCTTACCGAAGCGGCGGCCCCCCATGAAGAAGTCAGCCATATCTTTGACCTTTGTCACAGACCAGAGACCAATGGCGAGAATGACAACAAAGTAAAGAGCCAGTATGATCCAGTCGGCTGTGTGCAATCCCAACCAGGTATTCTTTTCAGCGGCAAGCAGCATGGGCTGACCCTTAATTTGGACAGGGGATTCATAAATATTGTTTCGAAATCAGACTACCGCGGATTCACAAAATATGCAAACCTATTGATGCCTGTGCCGTTTCCTGTGTGGACAGGACTCATCTTTTTAACCAGATCAGAGAAATTAAACACGTTCCATGCACATTCTGTCCTATTCGATTCAGCACAATGACCTCGCCGGAAAGCATGTCACCCTGCTCGGTCTCGGGAAATTTGGTGGGGGCGTGGCAACCGTCCGGTTTCTAGCTGAGAAAGGGGCACGGGTCACCGTCATTGATGCCAAACCGGCGGAGGCATTACAGGAATCATTACGAAAACTGGAAAAATGCTCTGATGTGACGTTTCAACTCGGGGATCAGTCCTCTGAATTACCGGTCACCGAGTTACTGGTCGTCAACCCGGCGATCCCCCCCGAACATGCCCTGTTACAGTACGCTGCACAACAGCAGATTCCTGTGACCAGTGAGATAGAACTGTTCTGGCAACTCAATCCGGGACGAGTCATCGGGGTCACAGGCAGCAATGGAAAATCGACGACGACCGCCATGATTCACAGCATCCTGAAAGCCGCTGGTCGACGTTGCTGGCTGGGAGGGAATATTGGCATCAGCCTGTTGCCCGAACTGGAAAAAATTCAATCCGAAGACTGGGTCGTACTCGAGTTAAGCAGTTTTCAGCTGGAAGCACTTAATCGCATCCAGGCCAGTCCACAGATTGCCGTTGTCACAAATTTCAGCCCCAATCATCTCGACTGGCATGAGACGCTTCCGCATTATCGTCAAGCCAAGCAGGCAATCATGCGCTGGCAGACCGAAACGGATGTGGCGGTACTCAATCAGGATGATCCGGAATTACAATTCTGGAGCACACCCGGCAGAGTTCTGTATTTCGGGACCCAGGCCGACCGGTTACCGGATCTGTTTTTTGATGAGGAGTGTTTTCAGATCAAAGATCAGAGAACCGTCCCCTTCCCCAGGCTGAAAGTGCCCGGCATACATAATCGGTACAATGCCGCTGCAGCGATGACAGCATGTCTGGCGGCGGGAATTGCGGCTCAGGATCTGACTCAGGGGATCGAATCTTTCAACGGACTTCCCCATCGGCTGGAATATGTGGGGGAATATCAGCACCGATGGTTCTACAATGATTCGCTGGCGACAACCCCGGAATCAGCCATCTGTGCGCTGGAAGCCTTTCCGCAGAGTGCCGTCATTCTGCTGGCGGGCGGTTCCAATAAACAGGTCGATCTCTCGGGATTTATAAGTCAACTTCGGTGCCAGACTAAAGCCACAGCGCTGATGGGGCAGACCGGCAAGCTCATGTATGATCTGATGCAGGCACACCAGGATTCCGTTCTCAAGCAGGATCACGCATTGATTTCGCAGCCTCAGGCATCCTTTGAAGATGCGTTTAACTGGGCGTTTCAGCAATCGGCACCGGGAGATGTGATCTTGCTCTCACCAGGTTGTGCCAGCTATGACTGGTTTTCCAGCTTTGTCGAACGCGGTGAGCGGTTTAAGGCGTTGTTTCAGGAGCTTTCTGAGAGTAATGAAGCCGATTAACCCAGCAGTGAAGTTTTGTGGGGTTCACCGGGAATCTCCCGGACATACTGCGGCACAGCATAGCCTGGGAGTCGGGTGCGGAGTTCCTCAATCAGTTTTCGTCCCTGCGCTTCCGGGACTTCAAAGTGTGCTGTGCCAGTAACGCGATCCAGCTGATGGAGGTAATAGGGTAAAACGCCCAGGTTGACCAGTTTTTCCGATAATGCGATCAGCGTCTCAGTGGTATCGTTGATCCCTTTGAGTAATACGGACTGATTCAGAACCGGAATGCCAGCCTGCAGCAGCTGTCTGATCGCATGTTCTACATCAGCGGCTATCTCATTGGGATGATTTACATGAATGACCATCCAGGGCATTGTGCCCTGCTCTGACAGTCGTTGTAACATTTCCAGCAGGCCAGCATGGATTCGATCAGGCAGTACCACAGGCAGACGGCTATGAATTCGGAGTCGCTTTACATGCGGTATCGCAGCGATCCGTTCACAGAGATCATGGAAGCGAAGATCTGTGAGCAGAAGTGGATCTCCGCCGCTCAAAATAATTTCCTGAATCGTCGAATCTGCCTGCAGGGTCTGCCAGACCGGTTCCCATTCCTGAAGTGTGCGGGGTTCATCACCGTAGGGATAATGTCTGCGGAAACAATAGCGACAGTGGATTGCGCAGGCACCGCTGACCATTAATAATGCCCGACCATGGTATTTCTGCAGCATGCCCGGGGTCGCCCGCACGTTTAAATCGCCGACGGCATCTGCCTCAAAACCAGGAACAAACGCGTTTTCAAGATCAATTGGCAGGATCTGTTTCAGGAGGGGGTCGTTCAGATTGGCGGGCTCAATCCGGTTCAGATAACTGATGGGAACCATAACGGGGAACAAATGGGCACTTTTCCGGGCAGGTTCCAGCAGCTCTTCAGGTAGATTCAGTCTGGAAATCAGTTCCTGCGGATCACGGATCGCCTGGGCAAGGGATTTTTGCCAGGTCGTTTCAGAAAGCAATGTTGGCATGATAGAGTTAGAAATCCAGTAGGTGGTCTCAGGTTTCCGAAGCAGATCAGCAGTTCGCCCGGAGTCGATTCTACAAATTCTGGCAGTGAAAATTGACTGACATTTCGACTGCTCTCCGTTTGCAACCGATCAAAGATATGTTATTCTCTCGCCCTTGGAAACAAAACTCAAATGACCTTTTCCCAACACTTTTATTGTCAGAGAAATTAAGCGATGCCACAAATCAGTACAGGCGATTTTCGCAAGGGTGTCAAAGTGATCGTCGATGGTGATCCTTACGAAATGATTGAAGTTAACTTTGTCAAACCGGGCAAAGGCCAGGCCCTGTACCGCACAAAATTGCGGAATCTGCTGAAAGGCACCATCCTGGATCGCACCTATAAAAGTGGTGGTGAAAGTCTGGAACAGGCCGATATCCGTAAAGGTGACGGGCAGTACATGTATAAAGATGCCACCGGTCTGCACTTTATGGATAACGAAACCTACGAACAGTACACCATTGACGAATCGGTATGTGGAGATGCGGCAGATTATCTGCTGGATGGCGCCATCTGCAACCTGCTGTTCTGGAATGATCAGCTGATCGGCATGGATCCTCCCCAGCAGGTCGTGGTGGAAGTCACTTATACCGAACCCGCTGCGAAAGGTAATACAGCCACGAATGTGACCAAACCGGCTACCATTGAAACCGGTGCCACCGTCCATGTCCCTGCCTTCATCAACGTGGGTGAGAAAATCAAAGTGGATACAGCGACTGGTTCTTATATTGAGCGAATTCGCGACTGACAATGAGTCAATTGAGGCTGACAATGAGAGTTTTCAGCCTCAATTGCGATGATATGCCCCAAAACAGGCTCTGAATACTTAGATTTTATGATTCTTTTGCGCAGGTTTCATGAATCAGGCGTAAATGATATTGAATTATTCACTTGTGTCGCCAAAAATAGCTGAATCATCCTCGTATCAGTAACTGAGCGAGGAGTTTAAGGGAGTTATGAAGTAGAATCTCACGGAATTCGCACTGAACGCCACCATGGATCTCAAGGAGGATTGACATGGATGTCTGGAATCTGGTTTTGTATGTCGTCGCTTCACTCTTGGCTTTGAAGTCGCTGGCTTCCCTGATGACGCATCACAAGAAAGTCGTTGTCCGGCAACTGGCGATCGAATATACCCAGGAGATATCTCAACCGGGAAATCGGGCGACCGAGACTGATTCCGCCGAGCAGCAGATGGAGCGGAACCCTGCAGAGCGAAAAGCTTCCGCAGCTTGACTACTGGTGTCGCTGTTTCAGCAAACGCCAGTAATTTCGTTTTACGGCACGAATGTCGACCCCAAATATTAACCAGTAGTAAAAGCAGTCCATGTCTCAAGTTGATCAAACGAGTGAATCTGAGTCCGAATTCCTGCCTGCCGAAAGTCAGGCTGATGTCGTGACGGATCACAACCATAAGCTCTATATCGAAACCGTTGGCTGCCAGATGAATATGCTGGACAGTGAACTGGTGGTAGCCGATTTGCGGAAACGCGGCTATGAACTGACCCGGGACGTCAAAGAAGCAGAAACCATTCTGTTCAACACCTGTAGCGTCCGGGAACATGCAGAACACAAGATTTACAGTTCCTTAGGCCGGCTGCGCTATGGTGCCCGAAAAAACCCCAAAAAAGTGATCGGGGTCATGGGCTGTATGGCACAGAAAGATCAGAATCTGATTTTTCAAAAAGCGCCGCAGGTCGATTTCGTTGTAGGAACCGGACAACTGGCGCAGGTTGCCAGTCTGATCGATAAGGCACGCGTCAATCACAGTCAGAATGTACGCAGCCGCGAACTGGCAGTGGGACTGGGACGCAAAGATGGCAAGCTTGCGGAAATCACCAACAGTTTTCAGAGTTATGATCCACTGCGTGATCCGGAGATGCGTCCGTCGCCTTACCAGGCATTCGTGCGGATCATGATCGGGTGTGACAAATTCTGCTCGTACTGTGTGGTTCCTTCGACCCGCGGTCCCGAGCAGAGCCGCTCCCCCCGAGAGATTCTCTCTGAGGTCAAAGTCCTCGCCGACCAGGGAGTCAAGGAAGTCACGCTGCTCGGTCAGACTGTCAACAGTTATAAACATACACAGGATGGTAAACTCTACCGGCTCTCCGATCTGCTGTATCTGATTAACGAGGTCGAAGGGATCAACCGGATCAAGTTTGTCACCAGTTATCCCAAAGACATGACCACCGATTTGCTGGAGGCCATTCGAGACCTGCCTAAAGCAACCCGCTATCTGCACGTTCCACTCCAGCACGGATGTAATGATGTTCTGAAAGTCATGAAGCGTGGTTATACGGTAGAAGATTACCGGGAGATGATGCAGCGTGTGAACGAGATACTCCCCGGTTGTTCTGTGTCCAGCGATTTTATCGTCGGTCATCCCGGCGAAACTGAAGAATCCCATCAACTCAGCCTGGAGTCGATTCGCGAGTTTCGTTTCAAAAACAGTTTCATTTTTAAATACAGCGAGCGACCGGGCACCAAAGCGGCAGAACGGTTCAAAGACGAAATTCCAGACGAAGTCAAAAAACGCCGTAATAACGAAATGCTGGATGTACAGAATCAGATCAGTGAAGAAGACAATGCCGGATTTATTGGTAAGCAGGTAGAAGTCCTGGTGGAAGGCCCCAGTAAGTCAGCTCAGAAAGCCATCGAAGCATCTCTGGCAGAACAGCTGGTCGGTCGGTCGAACTGTGATCGGATTGTGGTCTTTGACGGTAACCCACGTCTGGCTGGCTCACTGGCGACTGTGGAAATCTTCGATGTGACTCCTACGACCCTGATCGGGGGAATTGTCACGAAAGAATTTCAGCACAACGCCGGTTCTTCGCTGCCGATTCTGCAGTAGCCTCACCGATTACAGCAGCCCGCGGAATGCGTCTTCGAGTTTCGGATACGTGAACTTATAACCGGCTGACTGCAGTTTCTCTGGTGTCACGCGTGCACTACTCAGCATCAACTCCTGCCCCATCTCACCAAAGATGGTTTTAACGGCCCAGGCAGGAACCGGCAGACATGTTGGCCGTGAGAGAACTTTTCCCAGTGTTTTGGTAAATTCCAGATTCGTGACTTCATCGGGCGCCACAAAATTGACAGGCCCCTGAATTTCAGAATGCTGCAGGCAGAACAGAATCGCATTGACGACATCCGGTAAGGCGATCCAGCTCCAGTACTGTGAGCCACTTCCCAGTTTTCCTCCAACTCCGAACCGAAAAGGTGTCAGCATTTGTGCTAATGCCCCTCCCTGTTTATCGAGAATCATTCCAAACCGAGTGTTGACGACACGAATCCCGGCATCTCTGGCAGGTTGAGTTGCTGATTCCCATCCCTCACAGACATCAGCCAGGAACCCAATTCCCCGCGAACTGTTCTCCCCGAGGCGTTCATCTCGGCGATCACCATAGTAGCCGATCGCCGAGGCACAGATAAAAGTCGAGGGAGGCTGCTCCAGCTGGGCCATCGAATTCGCCAGCAGACGTGTGGACTGAACACGGCTGTTATAGATTTTCTTTTTGATTTCCGGTGACCAGCGTTTGTCCGCAATATTCACGCCGCCCAGGTGAATGACCGCATCGACTCCGGTAAAGTGACTTAAATCCATGCTGTCACTTGTGGGCTGCCACAAGACCGTGGTGCCCTGCTTTTCTGAAGATTGCTTTCGAACCAGGCGTACGGTTTCGCAGGCAGGATCTTCATCCAGCTTCTGGCAGAAGCGGGAACCAACAAGACCGGAGCTGCCTGAAATCAACAGTTTCATTTGAGTCTCTTTTCCATAGAGAGTTATAACGCTAGTGCTTTGTCAAGCCAGAAATTGAGGGTCGGAGGTGTTGTTTACGTGCTCCGTTGTCGCAATCTTGTGATATCGATCAACCCATAATTTGAAAATGACACTCCACTAGTATAAATTGAAGCAGTATGCATCCGAAATCTCAAGCCGCTTTTTCTTTAATTCTTCACAACCATTATAGGCATTTCCCTGATATGGATCGCTCACAAATTCGGAATATGTTACTGCAGACATTTGAAGATTTTCAGATGACTCGCAGTGAGCGTTCTGCATTGAATCAGATATTTTCACATGTCAGCCTCACAGATCATAATCTGTCATTGATTCGTAATGAAGCGTTTCAGATATTTCGTGAACACAAACCGGCTGGCGACTCCGGTGCACAGGCATTATCGTGGCTGGAAGATCTGATGAAAATTCTGGCGAATACCAATACAAAAGAAGCGGCTCTCAGTTCGGAAGCCTTGTTCAGTCCGCATGATGACTGTTCTCATCGCATCTGCCGACTGATGACTTCTGCTCGCAAGAAGATCGACATTTGCGTTTTTACCATTACCGATGATCGCGTCACTGAAGCAATTCTGGGTGCGCACGCGCGACAGGTTCAAATCAGAATTATTACGGATAATGAAAAATCCTTCGATCTGGGATCTGACATTGAACGACTGGAAAGTTCAGGCATCCCTGTCAGAACTGACCGGACGGAATATCACATGCATCATAAATTTGCTCTGTTTGATTCCGAATTTGTATTAACGGGCAGTTATAACTGGACTCGCAGTGCTTCCCTCAACAATTCTGAGAATCTGGTGATCACAAATGATCCGCAACTGCTGGTGCGTTTCGAATCCGAATTTGAAAAACTATGGAATGGCTTCGTTGTCTAAGATCCGATTACTTAATGATTCAATCGCAGGTTCCCCTCAATCAGAAAGTAGCAGTGAATATGAAAAGACCAAACCGGTTAAGCACAATATTCTTTGTACTGTTCTTGCTGTTTTCCCATTCCCTTACATGGGCCGCTTCGACGCCAGAGTCTCGTCCCAATGTGCTGGTGATTCTGGTTGATGACCTGGGCTATGGTGATTTAAGCAGCTACGGCGCCACCGATTTAAAATCACCGCACATTGATGCATTATTAAACCGGGGCATGAAGTTTCGTAATTTTTACGCGAACTGTCCTGTCTGCTCTCCTACCCGGGCCGCATTATTGACAGGTCATTATCAGGATCTGGTAGGAGTACCCGGCGTGATTCGTACTCATCCCGAAAACAGTTGGGGTTACCTGAAACCTTCTGCTGTGACACTGGCTGATCTGTTCGGATCTGCCGGCTACCAGACCGCCATTATCGGTAAATGGCATCTGGGGCTGGAATCACCCAATACACCCAACGAACGGGGCTTTGATCTCTTTCGCGGTTTTCTGGGAGATATGATGGACGACTACTATCTGCACCGTCGCCACAATGTGAACTATATGCGATGGAATCAGGAAACGATTGACCCCAAAGGACACGCGACTGATCTGTTTACGGACTGGACCTGTGAGTATTTAAAGCAGCAGGCGAAATCGGAAAGCCCGTTCCTGCTGTATCTCGCGTATAACGCTCCGCATACTCCCATTCAGCCGCCGCAGGATTGGCAGGAGAAAGTCAAACAACGCGAAGCAGAGATCGATCCGAGCCGGGCAAAACTGGTGGCATTGATTGAACATCTGGACGCAGGAATCGGAAAGGTCATTCAGACCCTGGATGAAACCGGTTTAAGTAATAACACATTGATCGTCTTCAGCTCTGATAACGGCGGACAGTTAAGTGTCGGCGCGAATAACGGTCCCCTGCGTGCTGGCAAACAGAGTATGTATGAAGGCGGTTTGAAAGTACCCACCGGCGTGGTCTGGAAAAATCACATTACGCCACATTCGCAGACTGACTTTATGGCGATGAGCATGGATATCTTTCCCACCGTATGTGAAGCCAGTGTTATTAAAGTCCCCGCTGAAATAGATGGCGTCAGTTTTCTGCCAACGCTCGAGGGAAAACAGCAGGAACCATTACGCGCCCACTGGTTTTTCCGGCGTCGTGAAGGGGGAAATCGTTATGGAGGGAAAACGATTGAAGCCGTCCGCAGTGGTCAATGGAAACTTCTGCAGAACAGTCCGTTCGAACCGCTGGAACTGTATGACCTGAAAGCCGATCCTCTGGAAACCAATAATCTGGCAGAGAAGAATCGCTCCCGATTCAATCAACTCTCGGTATTGTTGAGAGCAGAGATTCAGCGGTATGGCAGTGTTCCCTGGCAAAAACCGCTTACGTCAACCTCAAAAGATTAAAGCTGCCGGCTTGACTGTCACTTGTAGATGGTGCAGCCCTTGAGATTTGACTTGAGGTCTTCGAGCGTTTGCGGCTTTGCTGCGGTGCCATACAGAAAGATTTTGCGCAATCGCGGGAACCGTGTCAGTTTACTGATTTCCTCATCACTGACGCGTGTATAGGCGAGCTCCAGTGATTGCAGTTTTGGCAGATCCGTAATGGATGCGAGTCCTTTATCAGTCAGATTCGTGCGATGCAGATTCAACGATTCCAGATAGGGCAAATTGGAAAGCTTTACCAGATCAATATTTTTAAACTTGGCATTGGTCAGATCAATTTTTCGGACAGCAAATTTGCCTTCGGGAATTTTAGCCGGAGTATCAATCGGAAGTTCACTGTGAACCGGTATTACCGTGCCTCCGAGTTTGAGTACATATTCAGTGGCTTCTTTACTGTTCGGATCATGGGCTTTGCCACAACCCGTAGCCAGTCCACTGACCAGGAATACGATTCCCAGTAGTTTAAGGATCGATTTTGATGGTTTCAGAAGCGTTTGCATATGAATACCTGATGATTTATGGGGCAGACCATGTAATGAAATTGGGAACCGTTTTACTCAACCAGCGCACAGAAAACAGACTTTCCTTAATTCAAGAAGACAGGTCTGAGGGGAGATAATTTATATACTGGAATGCAGACTGGCGAAATCAATCTCGCGCAGCCTATAATAACATACCGACGGGAGATTCGTGCATCATAAACCGTAAGCGGTGAAGTGTGAAGCACGCTGAAACAACTCCCGCACTCTTTTATCAACTAAATACAGTCAGTTCAAATCAATTGACCGTCGGAATCTGGTTTGTGCGTGACTTTAAATACTATACAGGTAAGTGTGACTTATGCTGGCAGCAATTAACTCGGAACGTAACCTTTCTGAAAATGTTCATCCCGCCTGTGCGAATCTTGATGCATTGTTAAAAGATTGTCAGATTGAGCACGTCCGCAGGTCTGGTCCCGGAGGCCAGCATCGTAATAAAGTCGAAACCGGTGTGGTCATCAAACATCTCCCTACGAAGATTACAGGAGAAGCTTCAGAACGACGCCAGCAAGGACGAAACCGGTCGATCGCCCTGTTTCGTCTGCGCGTGAATCTGGCTTTGGGATATCGCAATTCTGAGATTCAGGAATCACCGTCAGCACTTTGGCAGCGAAGGTTGATGAATGGCACTCTGAAGGTCAACTCGGAGCATGATGAGTTTCCCGCTCTGCTTGCCGAAGCACTGGACACGGTTACGTATTTTCAATTCGACGTGAAAGCCGCCAGTCAGTTTCTGAATTGCTCGTCCTCGCAGCTAATCAAGTTTTTAAAAAAAGAGCCACGCGCATTTGCAACAATAAATCAGCGCCGTCTCGAATCGGGTCTGCATCTCCTGAAATGAGATTGCTTGCTGATTTCAACGGGAATCACAGGTTTGGTAACCTTCTTGAACTCTCACGTTTTCAGCGTAGATCTTTCCCCGGTTGCTGCTAGAATAAATGAATCAAGAGGTTGTTCCTTTTTGCAAAAATGAACCGTCTTCCAGGGTATTCTACAGTATCGACCATTGATGAAAAATAACCTGATCGAGTTCTGGCACAAGAGAAGCGCATGGCGCCCCTGGCTGATTTTAATGCTGGTGGCAATCTTCATTTTCACATATACCTTTCAGTTCCCGCTGACATTGAAAGAGATGCACCACAATCTCCCGCTGATCCTGAGATTTGCCAGTACAGGATTGTTTTTGTGGGGCCTGTCCAATGTACTACTGGTTGTGTTTCCGAACTTGAAAAGTTTCCAGATCAAACGCATGGGCCGGAATCGCGTTTCACTGCCCCGCGATGGTGTCGTGTATCTGTTGATGATGACCGTGCTGTTTATCGGCTCAGTCCTGTCACGCGAAAATATGCTGATGCTGGTATTCGCCATGATGACCGGTCCTTTTGTTTTGAATGGCTGGATCACTTACAGTATGCTCAAGAATATCCAGTTAAAACGGATTATTCCGCAACGGGTGATGGTCGGAGAAACATTCACGGCAGAAATTCTGCTGGAAAACAATAAACGAGTCATTGCAGCCTACCTGATGGAGGTCAACGACACGTTTCAAAATCCACATGAGGAACTCTCTGCCTCAGTCGTGTTTCGCAGGGTCGGCCCCCGGCAGCAGCTCTCAGCTCATTATTATGTCAAACTGATGCATCGCGGTATTTATCAATTTGGGCCGCTACACGTATCAACTCGTTATCCACTGGGACTCGTCAAACGCGGGGCTGTTTTTAACGAACAGAATGAAATTATCGTACATCCTCAGATTGGTCGATTGAGTTCGAACTGGTCAGAAGACTTTTTCTCCCTTGCTGAGCTGGCACAACAGAATCGCAGTCGGCGTGGCGTCTTTGATGACGAATTCAATCATATTCGCGAGTATCGAACCGGAGACAGTCAGCGGGCCATCCACTGGCGCAGTTCCGCCCGGCAGGGGGAATTGATGGTCCAGGAGTACCACCAGAATCGAAACTATGATCTGGTGATCGGTCTGGATTTATGGCAGCCGGGAAATGCGAAACAGCAGCAGCGGGAACGTGTGGAGTGGGCCGTTTCTTTTGTGGGAACACTGTGCCGGGAGCATCTCAAGAACAGTCGGGACACGAAACTGACACTTGTTACACAGGCAGGAACCCTGGAGGTCCTGGAAGTTGGCATTGGTTCACAGGGGCTGGAGTATCTGCTGGACTTTCTGGCAACTCTGGATCCGGGAAATACCTCAGCACTGGGTGAATTTGCAAATATTGTCGTTGAAAATGCCTCGCCACGCACGCGCACTGTTCTCGTGACGACTCGCGAAGAAAACAGTACCTCGAATCGATTCAGCTTCAGTTCTCTGCTGGGTTCTCGAGGAAAAGAAATATCCGGTGCCTGTAAAACAATTGAAGCCGATCCGGAAATACTCAGCCGCTGGCTGGTGCTGGAAACAACCTGATGAAATCCATTTTGAATACGAGAGTGTGACTGGTGAATTTAACCCTCACTTTTCAGATTAGCATTTACCTGTTGGTGGCTTTATCCAGCGTCATGTTCATGATGGCTGAAGGTGGTGTCCTTCCCCAGCTGGTGACGATCCCCCTGGGGCTCATCACGCTGTTCTTTACGGACCGCTGGGATAAGTTCAGCCTCAGTCCGCTCTGGGCCAATATATTGGGACTGCTGGCCTTTCTGATCGTCTGTGCGGAATTCACCACATCCAATATAGAAGGGAGGCTGCTCTCTGGAGCGCATTTTCTGGTTTATCTGACCTGGATTATTCTCCTGCAGAAAAAAAGCGATACGCAGTACTGGTGGTTGTGCGCACTCGGTTTTCTGCAGATCGCAGTCGGAGCTGTACTGACTGATTCAGGTTATTATGGATTCCTGCTGGTGACTTACCTGTTCCTTTCAATCTGGACACTTTCTGTCTTCTCACTCTATCGAACTCGTAATTCATTCCAGCAACATGATTCGTCATCTCCATTTCCGAAGTCTCTGACGGTCGGAAAAGATCCACACGAGTCTCCTTTCAACCAGAAGAGTTATGTTCGCGGTGGTGTTCATTCGGAGCAGACCAGGCAATGGTTGTCTATGGAGTTTTTTGGTGCCTGTTTCGGTTACTTTATCAGCGCCTTGCTGATTTCGATGTGTTTCTTTCTATTGATCCCACGCTTATGGGCGAATCGTTCACTGTTTGAAAATGAATCACTGGCTGCGAGTAATAAGCCGCTTGTCGGATTTGCCGAGAAAGTTCAGCTGGGAGAAATGGGGGAAATCCTGGAAAGTTCTGAACGCGTTCTGGAACTCTCCATATTCGACAACGAAACAGATGAGCCTGTGCCCGTCTCCGAATTCGTCGCACAATTCGGAATGGATGAACCACTGTTTCGCGGAGCGGTGCTGTCGAGCTATAAAAATGGAAGCTGGAGTAAAGTAAGACGACGGTCGCGCTGGAGACTCTATAACTCGAAAGAACTCGAAATCAAGCAGCTTTATCGGCAGGAAATCGTCCTGGATTCCATCGGGACCGAAGTCCTGTTTATCATGCAGCCTTTTGTCGGCATGGATATGTTGAGTAAAACCGAAAACAGTTTAAATCTCGAAACCCTGGAAATACGCCAGACACAACCTCCCGAGGAAGATGGAGAAACCAGGTACAATGTCTTTACCGCGAAAGACCCTGCTGCAAATATTGTAATTGATCAATTGGATAACAATGCGCTGTATCTGGACCTGCCAGAGGATGATTTGAAACGGCTGATCGCTTTTACGCAGAAACTGATTGCGGATCATCCGGAACTCAAAACCAATCTTGAAAAAGCCAGATTTATTGAATCCTGGCTGCGTGATTCAGGGGACTTCAGTTACACATTGAATATGTCAATTCAGGATCCGGAAATTGACCCGGTTGAAGATTTTCTCTTCAATCGCAAATCGGGGCACTGTGAGTATTATGCCTCTGCCCTGGCTTTGATGTTGCGGGCTATCGGAATTCCCAGTCGTGTGATCAGCGGTTTCAAAGGGGGCGAACAGGGATATTTATCCAATCAGTTTGAGGTACAGCAGCGATATGCCCATTCATGGGTCGAGGCTTTTCTGGATGACCGCTGGCAGACGCTGGATGCCACACCCAGTCTTCAGCGTGCAGAAAGCGTTGCCCAAAATGCAGCACCACTGGGAAGCTGGAAAGGCATCTCGAATGCACTTTCTCAATTCTGGTCTGATTATGTGATCGGTGTCTCGTTTCAACGTCAGAAATCAGCGTTCTACGATCCCATGCTAAGAGCAGGAAAAAAATTAGGAAGTCGCTTGTATGACTTTCGTGAAACAGTAATACACATGGTCAAGTCAATTAAAGCCTTTCTTTCTTCTCCCCGACG
This sequence comes from uncultured Gimesia sp., assembly GCF_963972345.1. Classification (NCBI taxonomy): domain Bacteria; kingdom Pseudomonadati; phylum Planctomycetota; class Planctomycetia; order Planctomycetales; family Planctomycetaceae; genus Gimesia; species uncultured Gimesia sp. The sequence continues at coordinate 32,421 of NZ_CAXAVM010000070.1, forward strand.
CTGGTTTAGTTGGGAGGGGGGCGCTGCCGTTTTCATCATTGCAGGGATATTCTTTGCTTTGAAATGGCTGCTGGGTGTCTCTATCAGGCTGATCAGAAAAATCCTGTGGCGACAGAGAGATCAGGCACGACAGCTCCGGGCAGGTAATGTGGCATTCTATGAAAAATTTCAAGCTTTGCTGGCAAACCGTGGCCTGGTGCGAACTCCCGCTGAAACCCAGAAAGAATTCTCAAATCATGTCAAAAGTGATTTGAGTACCGAGCTCACAGAGGCCCACCTGGATGAAACGCCGGATCTCTTCACACATTTGTTTTACCAGGTCCGGTACGGTGATCATCCCTTGAATTCAGAGCAGTCAGAAGAGTTGCAGCAGAAGCTGGCAGCACTGGAGATTGCATTGACTCCCAAAGAGCAGAAAGAAAACCGCTAAGTCAAAGTATCAAGCATCGCGTAACCGCGGGTCTGATGCTTCCTGCAGGCCTTCCCCAATCAGGTTGTAGGCCAGGACTGCCAGGAAGATCGCCATCCCGGGGAAGAAGATCAGCCACCACATCTGCAGGTTCTGGCGTCCCAGGTTCAGCAGCGTTCCCCAGCTGGGGTTCGGAGGGGGAGCACCAAAGCCCAGAAAACTGAGCCCGCTTTCAATCAGAATGGCAGCTGCAATCCCGAAAGTAATGGGCACGAGTACGGGAGCCAGTGAGTTCGGTAATATATAACGAAAGATGATACGAAATTGTCCAACCCCGGTTGTCCGGGCCGCGAGGACAAAATCGCTTTCGCGCAGTCTCATAAATTCGGCCCGCGCCAGTCGCGCAATCCCTGTCCAGCCGGTCAGCCCGATGATTGCCATCATATGCCAGATTGTCGGTGAATCGATAATGGCAATGATCGCGAGAATTAAAATCAGAGTGGGGATGCACATCACCACTTCGATCATGCGACTGAGTACCATATCAATCCATTTGCCGTAGAATCCGGCCAAAGCACCAACCAGAATACCAATCACTCCAGCGATGCCCATCGAAACAAAACCCACCAGCAGCGCGATCGTAGTGCCATGCACCATCTGGGCAAATACATCTACACCCCGTTGGTCTGTTCCAAACCAGTTCCGCAGGCTGGGCGCGCCATTGTCTTGTGTGGGGTTACCGGGCTGCCCCTTCCACTCATCGTCATAGACGCGACGGTAAGGATCCTGGTACACCAGGGGCCAGATCGCCCAACTGTCCGGGTCTTTCTGTTTCAGATTTTCCGGATAGCGATTTCGAAAGCGGTCTTTGTAGAAAATGGGATTTTCCCACTGTCGGCGGAAGTATCCCAGCGCGGGAAAATAGATATGCCCCTTGTATTTACAAATGATCGGTTTCGTCCCGGCAATCGCGGGGGCAAAAATCGCAACAAAGCAGAGAAAACCAATGTAGACCAGAGCCATCATCGCCATTTTTCGTCGCTTGAAACGCTGCCAGGTTTCGACCCAGAAACTGGGGGACTTTTTGACGGTTTTCAGCTCTGCTGAAACGGTTGACTTGTTATCTGATTCTTCTTGCATAGTGACTTAATGATTCAAAAAGATAATCTGCAATAAACAGGTTGGTTCTGGATCAGTTGACTTCAGTGATCGGAAATTTTCACCCGGGGATCAGCTAACGCATAA
>NZ_CAXAVM010000071.1:0-33948 GCF_963972345.1 uncultured Gimesia sp.
TAAATCAGCTGTTAGCCGAGTATTACCAGAAAGGAAGAATGGAAGCGCAGGATGTCTTTCTGACCGCCATTGAAAAAACCAATCAGATGACCGAAATTCTACGCACCCCGCCTTTATCTTCTGACGAACTGGAAGCGATTGTCAGCCAGATCAAGGAAGGTGATCACATCCATTCATGAAATTAACCTCTGATAATTCAATCAGCATCCGAACCCTGAAACAGGTCATGGAAAAAACAATCAATGCCGTGGTCATTACTGACAGGCAGGGTCTTCCTGAGAAAGCAGGTGAAAGGATGAAGGCCGCAACTCTGTTGCCGACCGTATGATCGTCTGGTCATTTCTGATCGAGCATGTGGCGGACTTTTTGTGCCAGCTTCAATGGTGAGAATGGTTTCTGGAGGAAGGTGAACTCTGTTGCTAAGACGCCATGTCGAATCACCGCGTCGTCGGTGTAGCCTGACATGAACAGAATTTTGCAATCGGGGTGGATCTGATGAACTTTCTCAGCCAGTTCGCGCCCGCTCAGATGAGGCATCACGACATCAGAGATGAGCAGATCGACGGCATCTCCCTTGATTTGCATGAATTCGAGCGCTTCTTTGCCATTGGTCGCCAGGTGAATTGTGTACCCGTAGTTATTCAGAATCTGAGCGGTAAGCGTTCTGACCGCTTCTTCATCTTCTGCGATCAGAATCGTTTCTGTGCCGCGAGAAACTGAAAGTGTTGTTGCTTTTGGATCATATTCAGCACCAGACGTTATCGTAGCCGGCAGATAGACTTTGAATGTCGTTCCCTGCTCTATCTCACTGTAAACGGTTATAGTTCCACCAGTTTGCTTCACTATGCCATGGACTGTTGAAAGTCCCAACCCAGATCCCTTACCGACATCTTTCGTTGTAAAAAACGGCTCAAAAATTTTAGGTTTAACATCCTCAGGAATACCCGAACCGCTATCGCTCATGGTAAGTAGAACAAAGCGGCCTGGCTGGAGATTCGGGATGAGCTGACAATAAGTCTCGTCCAGATCCATCATGCAGGTGGCAATTGAGAGTGTTCCGCCACGAGGCATGGCATCGCGGGCGTTCACTGCCAGATTGAGTAGCACCTGCTCGAGGTGACTGGGGTCCATTTTCACTTGATCTAGTCTGCGTTCCAGGGAGACTTGAAGCAGAATATCTTCACCAATCAACCTGCGCAGCATATTTTCCGTGCCGCGGATCAGTTCGTTCAGGTCGATCAGTTTGGGTTCGATGACATGTTGCCGACTGAAAGTCAATAACTGCTTCGTGAGTCCTGCCGCCTTATCACCTGCATCCAGGATATGCGAAATCCATTCCCGTAACGGGAAATCCTCTCCTAGATCGTCGAGAAGCATTTCGCTGTAACTGTTGATAATGGTGAGCAGATTGTTGAAATCGTGAGCAATTCCCCCAGCTAGTTTCCCGACAGCTTCCATTTTCTGGGCCTGATGAAACTGTTCTTCCAGATTTTTCCGGGCCGTGACATCGGTTTGAATACCCACAAAGTGGGACAACTTTCCTTCGGGAGAATAAACAGGGGATATCGAAAGTTGATTCCAGAAAGCCGTGCCATCTTTTCGATAGTTTAAGATCTCGACATCACACTTGCGGCGATCACGAATCGCATTACGGATTTGCGTTACGGTTTCCGGATTCGTTCTGGCTCCCTGAAGGAAGCGGCAATTCGTGCCAAGGACTTCCTGTGCCGTGTATCCCGTAATCAGTTCAAAACCCTTGCTGGCGAAGACGATCGTATTATCAGGATCACTGGCGTCTGTTATCAGAATTCCCTGTGAAACCGCCTGAATGGCCCGATCACGCAGATGAAGTGTTTCCTGGGCCAGTTTTCGTTCCGTCAAGTCCATCATGCCACCGATCATACGGATTGCGACTCCGTTTTCATCGTGCAACACATGCCCGCGGTCAAGCACATAGGCATAGGAGCCATCTTTGCGGAGGAATCGATACTCTCCTTCCCAGGATTCAACACCCGACTCGATGGCCTGATGGACTTGATCGATGACCCAGGCTCTGTCATCTGAATGGATTCGGTTGTACCACGATTCGATCGTCGGCTCGACATCGTCACGAGAAAATCCAAAGAGGGTCTCAAAGCCATCCCCCCACCACAACGATTGAGTTTTCAGGTCCCAATCCCAAATGGCATCGTTGGTCGCTTTGGTGAGTAGTCGAAATCTCGCTTCATTGGCTTCGAGAGCTATATTGGCTTCTTTACGCTCCGTGATATCTTGAGCAACCCCGGCGACCCGGAATACATTGCCTTGTTGATCTCGGATGGGAAACGCCTTGTCAGAAATCCAGTGGATCGATTCATCGGGACGGATGATGCGGTATTCGACATTGTACCCTGTAAGGGCTTCATTTTGTATAACCTGCTGAATTCGAGGCAGGTCGTCCGGATGAATCGTTTCCAGCCACAAATTGGGATTTTCATATAGCTCATGACAGGGATATCCCCAGATCCGTTCAAAGCTGGGACTGATGTAGAGTATCTCGGAAGTGCTGGGAACACTCAGCCAGAAGACTTCTTCAATATTCTCGGCGAGTTGTCGGAATCGCTCCTGGGTTTCTCGTCTGGCCAGTTCTGCTTCGCGTTGTTCAGTGACATCTCGTGAGATTCCAATGGTACCGATGACATTGCCGTACTGGTCACGATAAGGAACTTTGTGGGCACTAAATGTTCTTGAACCTTCGGATGTTACCAAAATTTCTTCGATCGTCTGGAGTTCGTTCGACTCCATGACTTTGCGATCATTTTCCATAATTCGCTGTGCATCTGGTACAGGAAAGACTTCCGTATCGTCCTTTCCGATAACTTCCTGTATCGGTTTGCCGACGAATTTTGCCGCGGCCTGATTGAACAGCAGATATCGTCCTTCGCGATTCTTGACGAAGACAGCATCATTGACACCATTGACAACGGCCTGTAACAATTCTGATGTCTGGGTTGCTTTAGCTTCTGCCTGACGTTGCTCTGACAGATCTCTAGCCTGGATCAGGCAGGCGGGACGTCCTGCGAACTCCAATCCATACGCAAAGATCTCGACTTCAAATATTTCACCCGACTTACGCTGATGTTTCCAGATTCCTCGTTGTTCTTTGCCAGTTCCTGATTTAGCCAGCATCTCTTTAAGACGCGCGATTTCCTCGGCAAGCCGAATTTCTTCGATTGTCATCGTCAAAAACTCTTCGCGGGTGTACCCGTAAGAATCGACTGCAGCATCGTTGACTGCCAGATAGCGAAGCGTTTCCCTGTCGTAAACAAACAGGGGATCGGTAACCGAATTGAACAGTCCCCGGTAGCGTGCTTCACTTTCACGAAGCGACGCTTCGGTTTCTCGATGCTGCTCCAGTAGCTGTTCGAGGGAGTGGTTGGCCTGCGATAACTGCTGGACCTTTTCATTCAGCTTGTGGACTAAGACACTGGAATATTGTTCCAGTATTTTTGGGCTGTTGATTGACTGTTTTTTTAGCTGTTTCGTCTCGGGAAAATCTGGGGAGAGAAGTTCATCAATTCTTGCTTTAAGCAGGTCAGGCTCAGCTGGTTTGATCAGAAAAGCGTCGGCACCGAGTTCAAGTGCCAGTTGTTCATCCTCTGTAGTTGTGTAGGTTGCCGTGTAAACAAAGAATGGAATGGAGTGCAGTTGTTTCCGGGATTTCCACTTACGGAGCAGTTCATAACCATCCATCTGAGGCATGAGGAGATCAGAAATGATCAGGTCGGGAGTGTTCTGCTCAGCACAGGTGAGCGCCTCCTGGCCGTTTTTTGCTTCTTCGACCTGATGACCACTTCCTTGCAGTATGACTCTGAGAAAATAAAGATTTCTTTCATCGTCATCAACAATTAAAATATGACTCATCACCGGCCCCCTTTGTCTGATGCTTCAAGAAATTGCTCGACCTCGAAAACGAATGAACTGGGGTCAATCGGTTTTTCAATATATCCTTCTGCTCCCGCATCCAGACACTTCTGCCGATCACCAGGCATCGCATAGGATGTGACGGCCACAATAGGAATCGATTTCAATTGTGGATGCTGTTTTAAGTGACGCATCACAGAATATCCATCCATCTCGGGCAGTTGGATATCAAGGAGTATCAAATCCGGTTTGATTTTGATGGCCATGTCTAATCCACTTGATCCGGTTTCGGCTTCAAATACTTCATGCCCACCTTTCGTCAGCAGAAAGGTTACCAGGTAACGATTATTGGGGTTGTCTTCAATGATCAGCAGACGTGACTTCATATTTTCTCCGCAGGAGTAAGTGGTAATTTCACGGTTAAAGTGCTGCCATAACCCCATTGACTTTCGATGTCAATCGCTCCCCCCATCAGTTCAACCAGGCGCCTGCAAATTGCCAGTCCCAGACCGGTTCCATCATGTTTTCGCGAAGTTCCCGAATCAATCTGCCGGAATGGTTCAAACACGTATTCCAGGTCCTCCTGTTTAATTCCAATTCCGGTGTCAGAGACCTTGATCTGTAAGATTTCTTTCGCAGATTCTGTCCGGGAATTGTCGTAGAGGATAACGGCTTCAAGCTGAATTTCCCCCTGCTCAGTGTATTTGACGGCATTACTCAACAGATTCAACAGAATTTGCTCAAAGCGTCGTCGGTCACTTTTTAACTGGTTCAACTCGGGTGGAAGGTGAGTCTGCAGGGTCAGGTTCTGGTTATCGATCTGGGGACGCATGATTTTGAGCACATTTTCGATCGACTGACGAATATCGAAAAATTCCTGACAGACTTCGAGTTGTCCTGCTTCGATTTTTGAAATATCCAGAACATCGTTGACGAGTGCCAGTAAATGACGGGCGCTGTCTTGAACCATGGTGAGTTGCTTTTGCTGCTCCTGATTGAGAGGACCTGCCATCTCTTGGAGAATGATTCCTGTGAACCCGATGATGGAATTCAACGGGGTCCGCAATTCGTGAGACATTGTCGCCAGAAATGCCGATTTAACCTGGTCGGCAGCCTCGGCCTGCTCTCGCATTTGCCGTTCCACCTCGATTCGCCTGCGGTCCGTAATGTCAGTTCCAATACTCAGAATCTCGGTGACATTATCATGATCGTTATGTTGAACCCGGTTCGTCCAATCGATCAAAACACGTTTCCCGTTGCGGCATATATTCTCATTGACCAGGTGTTCGTGTGTCTCTGGAGAATTGCAGATTTCTTCGATCAGTAAACTCAAATCACGTCCATTACTTTCCGTGGAGGGCACGATCGTCCCCATCACATTCTGACCGACAATTTCGCCATAGGAGTATCCGAAAAATTCGCACCCGAAACGATTCATAAACTGAATTCGACCGCTTCGATCCCAACGCAGAATAATACTGTTGGCCTGTTCGACCAGTTCTCGATACTTATGCTCGCTTCTGGCCAGTTGGATTTCTGCCTGTTTCCGATCGGAAATATCAATTCCCATGCCTACCAGGCACAGTTTGCCTTTATAAAGTACGCGACTGCCAGTGAAAAAATACGGGGTTGCTGTCCCCTGTTTGTCGATAAATCTTGCTTCCAGAAAAGATTCTCCATGCGCAAATACTTCCTGAATGCGTTCTTCGACTCGCAAAATATCGTTCCCATGGAAAAAATCCCGAGGATGCAGATGTAGGATCTCGCTGTCAGAATAGCCGGAAACAGTCTCGAAGTTTTTGTTCCAGCGCAGGAATAAACCCGCGGAGTCGTAGAAATAAATGATCCCCGGCATGGACTCGATCATCGTGTCAGCAAATATTTTTTCATTCCGTAACGCCTCTTTAACTTCACTGAGAGCGCGATAAGCCTGACTGGCAATTTTAAAAGTTCTGTTCAGGAGAATGACCAACAGTAAAGTCGTCACTGTAACAAACGCAATGCCTTTGTAGGTTCCTAAAAGAGCAACCCGCGAGGGATCAGACACAACGGCGATCAGAATTCTATCCGAAAATAAGATCCAGAGAATGCCTGAAATTGCATATGCAGCCGCAATAGTTGCCGTTCGAACCTTGAACCACTGGTTCAATTGCTCAATGGACCAATTCGGAGACATGGAGGTATTACGAATAGTCACTATCTTCCTCCAGTCATGAACATGTTTCCCCAATCGTCACTAGCTGATTAAGCGAATAAGAGCATTTTGCTCTCCCATTGCGGTCACATGGATTTTCCAATTAATGATTGATATGGGTTTGATCCCGCAGATCGTCATAAGTTAATCTAAGATTTCACATAGTAGGTCGGATAGGAGCCACTCAAGGCATGGATTGTAACAATTGCTGTTTCTCATGTCTAAAACGAAGTGATTTTTTCCACTTCTGCTGTCATTCTCTTGTTGAAATCCGAGAAGCGCTGTCGAGCAAATTATTATTCTGCGACCAATACTGTTTCTGTGTAGACTTTCCGCGAGAGAAACCCCGTTTTCAATTAATTGATCCACTTCAGCTTCATGTTGTTTAACCTGCGTCGGTGTAATCGCCAGCCGTGTGATTCGCTCAAGAATCGCGGCGAACAATGTACATCGTTGAGTGATTCACTACCAGATCAAAACGAGGTAGAAATCACTGATGTCACGTTGCAGGAACCTGAGGTTTCTGCGGAACACAACCTTTCCGCCCTTCCCTGCAGGCATCGGCTGCCAACCTGCTTCATGCGACTGGAAATGGTAAATCGAAAAGAATCTGGTCCCGTCATTAATTCTCGGAATTTTGACCTGGGTGGAGACATAACTGCAGACGGCCGGACTCTCCTTTTCTGTTCCGTTCGTAATGCGTCACCGCCCGGCAATCGTGATTAATGGATTGGTATCTGACACGAATGGCACTGCCTGTTGTGGTGTAATGGTTTAGGTTCATACTAGTGCCCTCTGCATTTTATGATGAGACCGGGGCACCTTCAGCAAAGCCAGCACTTTAGGGCGGCGTTTATTGGCTCTAGGCTCTACGCGCCCGGCGCGTTGTCCCACACGTTCGCTGCAGGGAACCTGCTGTCCGAGTGCGGCTAACTCAGCGCAGATGCCGGTAACGATCCCTGGCAACCAGTTTGTCCCCAGCAGCTGCTGCGTGGTGGTAAAAGAAAGTGAGCGCGGATCACGGCCTGTTGCCATGCCACTCTGCAGCATCTTCAACCGAATCAGATTGTACGCCAGCAGGCACGACCAGAGTTCGGTGAGCACCATGGCAGGCGTTTTCGCACGCAGGATATCCATGCCCAGAGAACACTTGATGCTGCGAATATCCAGTTCGATCAGCCAGCGGCTCTGATACACGGCGGCGATCCAGTGTGCCGGGCATGCTTTCCGATCTGTAATCGTGGTAGCGATCGTAAATGTTTTGGCACGAGATCCCGGTTGGCTGACTTGCACATCAACCAGGCGCACGGTCAGTGTCTCCGGCTGTTGCCAATATTCAGCTTTACTCATCCAGTCAGGACAGACGGGAGGACGTGACCACGTCACCAGTCTCTCCCGTTTGCTCAACCGCCGTGCATTTTGGGGATGATCGTCACGCAGGTGATGATTCTTCATCAGTATTTGAACGCCCCGCGCACGGCACGCACCCACCAGCCAGTACGTGCAGTAATACGAATCCGCAACCAGTGTATCTCCCGGTCGGAGTACATCGAGCATTTGCCAGAGCAGGACCGTTTCACCACTGCCTTTACCACTGTAAGACCCGCTCACCAGATCGACCAGCAGTCCGGTGGTCATCGAGATCAGAGAAACGCAGCGTAGCACGGGGAACCCGAGCCCCGGTTTCTGAACCGGGTTCTGCGGATAGGCCCGCTGATTCTCAGGAGTGTCGGCCGTGGTGATGGTGCAGCCATCGACTAGCAGGATGCGACCGCTGATACCTTGCGACTTCGCATCGGCCACGGCGGGAGGGCTCAGACGGTCAGCCGACTGTTCTCTGGTCTGGACACAGTTCTGCTCGCAGGCGGCTTCGGCATCGGCTGCAATTTGCTGGACAATTTCGCGGATCGCAGTGAAGGAAAGTTTGAGTCGCGCCCGACAATAAGCACCCGTATTGGTGCTGCAGACACGTCGGCCCAGCGCCACCCATAAACTGGCAACACGGATGACGGCAGCTTTACAGCTGCGATGCTCTTGACAATAAAATACCTGAGAGAGCAGCGCCCAGAGAGTGATCGCGGGTGTGTAGACGGCGTCCTGGTCGGAACCAAAATGGATATCGTGTTTGTCAAACACCTGCTGCCAGCGCTGATCATCGATCACATCTGTCAGCGGGAGTGAATCATCTTGCAGCATTGAGCGTTTGAAAATGGAAAATGATGCAGCATTCAAACGGGAATTTGATATAAATGGCATAGGACCTTCCCTGGTCAAATATCTTTCCCAGAACAACCCAGGGAAGGCCTTGCCAGAACGCAGCATAATGCCAGGAGAGGTTTTGCCAAACTCAATTTCCAGCGAACTGGCAAATAATCAAAAAATTAAACACGTGACAGCGTCACTAAGGGATCGTTGCGCAGCTACATCTCAAAAAATCAGCGGCAGTGCCATTCGTGTCAGGAACCTTTTATTTTCCTGGACAGGTAAAATGAATGAAAGACAGCTTCAGAGGTGGAAAGATTTTTCAGGATGAGAACAATGAACGCACTTGCCCGTGGTATTTCTCGGTTAGAAGCAATTTCTGCTGAATTTAATTATGATTTAGCACGACAATATGCCATTTGTGTGAAAGAATATTTACGTGTAATTCGACGAATTACTCACGACACACCCATTTTCAATGTATCTGGAAATTTTGAAATTGAATTAGCAACAGATGTCAAAGAGAGACTCGAAGCATTTCTAAGCAATAAAAAAGATTATGCCCCAACGACTAAACATATTTGTTACTGGTATTTACTAGAATTGCATTCAATGGATTTAGGATTAAAACCGAACGAGGTAAGTGTTTATGAACCATTGATACAGATTCTTGAGGCAGGAGGAGATTTCTATGAGCATAATGGCGCAATATGTCTAAGAGATGCAGTGATGATTCCATTCATGCGATAGGATCGGAAGCCAAAAAAGTGTCTGGGCCGAATGGCACCTTTTCTGTTTCCTGACACCTTTTTCAGGTCCCAACGAAGCACACATCCATCCTGGTGAATTGATCGCTGAGATCGAGCGGGATTCGCAAATTGACAAGAGACTGGCCGCGGCACGGAACGAAGACGCTAAGTTTTGAGCAGTTCAACATGGTAAAACAACTTCCCGAGGAAGTTCGCAAGTATATCTGGTTAACGTGGCTTGACCTTTCAATTAACCATCAGCGCTCTTGCCGAGATCATACGGAAAGAACCGTAATTTTTTATCACATATAACGGCAATTCCCGATATACACGTTTATAGAAATGAGGATTGCAATGAAAGCGATCGTACTGAAATCATTTGGCGGCCCGGAATCGTTCGAACTTTGTGACGTACCCACGCCCGTGCCGCACTCTGGCGAGGTCCTGGTCCGGGTACATGCCACCTCTATCAATCCGTTGGATTTCCAGGTCCGACGTGGCGATTATCCGGACCTGGTGCAACTGCCGGCCATTACCGGACACGACGTATCTGGCGTTGTCGAAGAAGTCGGGCCGGGTGTGACCACCTTCTCTCCCGGAGACGAAGTCTGGTACACCCCGCAAATATTTGACGGGCCAGGAAGTTATGCCGAGTACCACGTTGCCGCCGAAAGCATTATCGGAAAAAAACCTGCTTCGTTGAGCCATCTTGAGGCGGCAAGCCTGACCCTGGTTGGTGGGACTGCGTGGGAAGCACTGGTCGTCCGTGCGGCGCTAAGAGTGGGGGAAAGCATTCTGGTACACGGCGGCGCGGGAGGCGTCGGTCATGTGGCGATCCAGCTCGCAAAAGCCATGGGAGCGAGGGTGTTTACGACCGTGCGCGAAGCAAACTTTGAGTTCGCACGCAGTTTGGGGGCCGATGTGCTCATCGACTACAAACAGGAGGATTATGTCGACGCGATTATGCGGGAAACGGGTGGCCGCGGAGTCGATGTCGTATTCGACACCATCGGCGGCAACACATTGACGCGCAGCCCCGACACGCTCGCGCAACTGGGCCGCGTTGTCTCGATCGTGGACATTGCACAGCCACAAAACGTCATTCAGGCCTGGGGTAAGAACGCGAGTTATCACTTCGTTTTCACTAGACAAAACCGCGGCAAGCTTGATGAGTTGAGCGCATTGATAGAGCGCGGTCAACTGCAGCCACACGTAGGCGCCGTCTATTCGCTTGCCGACATTCCGCTCGCCCATACCCGGCTGGAGAGTTCCAATAACGGTGTTCAAGGAAAGATCGCAATTGCAGTCGAAGATTAATAACTTAATTGCATTTTGGTTGCATTAAATTATGAGGTTGTCATCACATGCGTTTGACATTTTATCTGCTTGCAGAAATTTCTAACGAATCAGAATCAGGCAAGAGAGCATTACTGACTTTAAATCAATCGGAAGTTACGGAAGAGAGGTTAGCCGATTACCTGGATTCCGAATTAGCAGATCTGGGAGTCACAGGTGGAGTTATCCGATGTTGGATTGAGGATGATAGAAGTGGCTTTGAAGTTACATATACAGTTCCAGAAAACTTCAGCGACGAGATGGTGGAGAAATTAAAGGAATTTACTGTCGCTCAGCTTGACGATGGTGTGGGAGAGGATGGGTTTGAGTTAGATCTGGATGGCAAACAAATATATTTAAAAGCCGATACAGATGCCTTGATTCAATATGAATTGATTGATGACAGGAAAAAAGTCCGCCGAGCCTCTCGTATCGCAATTGCAGCACGTGAAGGTGAAATATCCACTTTGAGTGAGCTCCTCAAATCATGCACTCAGGAGATAAATAATCTACATCAGGGTTTCTCAGCGCTCCATTTGGCAATTTTATATGGACATTATGAGGCCATAACGTTGTTGATTTCCTACGGTGCTGATCTGAATCAATTTGATGTCGATGATACAACACCACTTGAGTTGTGTGCTTTATCAAATTCATTAGATGATGATCAGAGCTATGAAATTGTAAAACTGCTTCTCAAAAAAGGTGCCAATCCTCAGCATGTCTGCAGCGATGGAGAGACAGCTGAAACGTATGCTCTCTGCAGGAATAAAACAAAGACGGCAAAGTTATTGTCCGACAAAAACTGAGCGGTAAAGTGTTTGCAGACACCTTTTTCTAATCCGGGATCGATGTCACCAGTTCTTCGGCGACGGCTTCCAGGACGTCCGGAGTAATCAGGGAGAGTTCATCGGCGTAACCGACCAGCAGACCCAGGTCGCAGAGTCGATTAATCTTGCGCGGGTTTCCCTGTGTCAGCTCGAACAGTGTCTGGAATGCCTCTGGTTCAAAGACCGGTTCAGAACGGCCTGCGACCTGCAGTCGATGTTCCACGTAGCTCTGCGTTTCTTCTTCGGAAAACGATTTCAGAAGACAACGCACGGCAATCCGATTATCCAGTTGTGACGAGCGCTGCAGATGGCTGAGCAGTAACTGGTCGCCCACCAGCAGCAGTGTGAAGTCGATATCGGAAGTCTGCTGAAAGTTGAGCAGCTGATGCAATGTTTCGAAGATCCGCTGATCGACAATCAGATGCGCTTCGTCGATGACTATCACCGGCTTGTAACCCTGTTCACACAATATCTGCAACTGTCGATGCAGGGCCCGGACGATCCGGTCTTTGCCTGGAACCATCGGTTCAATCCCGGCTTCTTCCGCTCCCAGTTCGACTGCCAGGTACGAAATCAGTTCGATCGGCGACAACTGGGGAAACACGAGATGCACGAATGGCTGATGAATCTCATCCAGCTGACTTTTCAGCACATGACAGAGATAAGACTTTCCGACTCCTGAACCGCCTACCAGCAGACCGGCACCCTTGCAGTTTTCAATCAGATATTCCAGCTTTAACAAGCCAGCCTGATGCGGATTGCTGTCGTAAAAAAAAGAAGCGTCCATCTTTTCTTCAAAGGGACCACTTTTCAGATTCCAGTAGGTCTGATACATAAACTCTGATTCCCGCGTATGTTTCAGTGTCGGAGTGTTTACTGACACTTAATTGATTGATTAAGAGTAGATAATGTATTTGGTTTACCGACGATTACTCCAGCGTTTCGATTTCCCCTGTCAGCCAGGCTGCCGCTTCTGTATCCTGTAAAACGGGCTGATTTCCCGGTGACCTTCTGGGGGACACATAGATCGGATGATCTCCGCCAACCTGCTGAATATGCCCGTGAGGATTTCCCGACTGCTGTCCCAGGGCATGGAAAACGGAAGCCTGATCTGTCCCGGCGAGGGGAGCCTGATCGACTGAGACCGTTTGAATCAGTGACTCCTGCTGACCCGTGCTCTGCGCGTCTGGTTCTGCCAGGGCCGGGGCCTGCAAAGGCAATTTCGCGTCCAGACCAAACTCCATGGAGAGTTCATCACTGGCTCCGAGAACAGGCGCCAGCGATTGAGCCGGTTCTTCTTTCGGGTCTTCCAGTGAACCGAAAAACGACAACAACGCCATCATGGTGAAGACGCTCGCCAGCAGTCCTGTAAAGACCTTAGTCGTCTGATTCCAGCGGAACAGAAAACGGGGCGCAGACGTCGCATATCTTTTCGATATTAATTGCAGAAAATGCTTATAATTGATGGACTTAAGCCAACTCATCACTCGTTCCTTCGAGAGCTGAATAACCTGATTATTGACAGATAAATACCCGATTCCTGAGTATCAGAACCAGTAATCAAATCACCGGTTCCTTCGTTACCTGCTCTATAGAGACGCAGTCAGCGCTCTTCTTGTATCGGTTGCGGGGTGTAGGGCTCTTGACCATTTCACGGACTTGGTAAAACAGGAAGCCCTGGCAGAATGAGTGACTGCTGCGCACACACTTTACCAGAGCGGCACTGTTCAATGATGTCTGTCTTACATGCCCCTGGAGCGACTACGGGAAACCGGGTTACAGGCTAATTTAACCCGAGTACATCCGCCATGGTGTAGAGGCCAGGCTTTTGAGTCACCAGGTATTTTGCAGCAGCCAATGCACCATACACATAGCTGTCGCGGGTATGCCCACGCACGGTGAGGTCAATCGTTTCCCCCATCATGCCGAAGACAATGGTATGCTCGCCGACATTATCGCCCGTGCGCAACGCATGGTAGCCAATCTCGCAGATGGGTCGCGGTCCCGGGCGCCCTTCCCGGCCATGAACGTGGTCCGTCTGGCCCATTTCATCAGCCACGATTTCACCGAAGTGCAATGCGGTTCCACTGGGAGCATCTTCTTTGAATCGATGGTGACGTTCGATGATTTCCACATCGACTCCCCCCGGCGAATTTTTCAGTGAGTGCGAGGCTTCACGAACCAGTTTCATCATCAGGTTCACTGCCAGGCTCATATTGGGGGCCAGAATCAGGGGCGTGGTCTGTGAAGCGGTGAGGACTTCATTCCGCTGCTCGGGTGTCAGCCCCGTGGTCGCGGCGACCAGGCCAATCTGTCGTTCGGCGCAGATACCGGCAATTTTGATCAGACCGGCTGGCAAGGAGAAGTCGATGATCACATCCACACGATCCGTCAACTCTGACTGAATCTCGATCCCGATGGGGCCGATGCCTGCGACTTCGCCAGCATCTTTGCCGAGCGCCGGTGAATTTTCTGATTCCAGTGCGGCTCCCAGCTTCAAATCCGGATCCTGATAGACCAGAACTGCCACGCGCTGCCCCATTCGACCAGCGGCTCCATTCACGCCTATGAGTAGTTGATCGCCCATCTCTGACTCCCGTTCTCTTTGCTATAGATTGTATCTGTCCGTGTGACTGGACACGGCTGCTTCTGATGATCGTAATCGACGCCCCCTGTTTTTTCCATTAGCGCCTGACACTTTCCCCCGTCATTTTTCAGTTTATTTACCTGACGCTTTAATGCTGGTAATCGCCTGTTGCAGTTCCAGCCTGACACTCGATTCCCGTTCGACTGACAATTGTGCTGCCAGCGAGTCCAGCGTCTCCGTTTCTCCCAGCTGTCCCAGGGCCCAGGCTGCCGCGCCCCGGATTAAAGGCTCTGTGTCACTGAGTACTCTTTTCAAAACGGGCACGGCACTTTGATCTCCCCGGTTGCCCAGCACGATGGCTGCATTGCGTAATAAACCCGCCCGTCCCGAGCGCGACATCGGGGTACTCTGAAATCGTTCCTGAAACTGCGCGTCATCCAGTGTCAATAATTCACAGGCATCCAGGGGGGAATACGATTCCACGGGTTGAAACGCAATTTCACGGCTCAGCGGCGTTTTGCGATTCCACGGGCAGACATCCTGGCAGACATCGCAGCCAAACGCCCAGTCCTGCAAACCGGGTCGTAATTCGCTTGGGATCGGCTGATCGCGTAGTTCAATGGTCAGGTAAGAAATACACTTCCGCGCATCCAGAACTCCGCCTTCCACAAAGGCATCGGTGGGACAGGCATCCAGGCAACGTGTGCAGGTGCCGCAATGCGAAGAATGATGGGGCTCATCGTAATCCAGTTCATCGCTCAGCAGCAGCCCTGCCAGAAAAAACCAGCTCCCCTCTGTCTTATTGAGCAGCAATGTATTTTTCCCGATCCACCCCAGGCCGGCCAGCTGTGCGAAATCCCGTTCGAGTAAGGGAGCCGTGTCAACGACGCCCCGCGTTTCACAATCGGGAAACTGCTCGCGAATCAGACGGGAGAGTTGCTTGAGTTTTTTCCGGATCACTTTATGGTAGTCCGTACTGCCCCAGGCATAACGCGAGACCCGCGCTTCCGTTCCCGAGACTGGCGGCGGATCTTCGGTCCGGTAATTCAGCGTTAACATCATTACGCTGCGGACGGAACTCATCACATGTGCGGGGTGCTGGTAAGCGTCTTTGCGGCGTTCGAGATAATTCATCTCACCCGCATAGCCCTGATTCAACCATTCCAGAAAGTGGTGATAGCCTGCAGGAGTGATCGCCGGTGCCAGGCCTGCCAGGTCGAAGCCACACTCGTAAGCCATCTGCTTGATGGCAGCAGACTGCCTGCTCTGATCCTCGGCTGTGACCCCCGTTGCATCTCCCATAATTTTCTCAAAAGCCGATCGTTTTTCAGAGCGAGGGATGAGCCTGCATCTGTTCCCATTGAGTGCGTCCTGCGCTCAGAACATCAGCGTCGTCCCGTTTTTGCAGCGGGGTATAACGGGGATGCCGCGATTCTTTATAGGGATTGTTATGACGCGTATTGTAACAGCAGATAAAACCCCACCGCGGATGTTCGCTCTTATTCTGATCAGAACGATGCAGCAGATTGGAATGAAAAAAGATGGCAGATCCCGGCTTCAAGGTACAGTAAAACAATTCCAGCCGCTCAAGTGCTGCCTGAACCCGTTCCGGATCGGCGCCCGTCTGGTCGCCTACTTTTCCATGATCGATGCGCCCCAGCAGATGACTTCCCCGCAGTACCTGCAGGCAGCCGTTTTCGACCGTCGCACGATCCACGGCGATCATGCAACTGCCCATATCCGGGGAGAGACAGCCGTTGTTGTACCAGTAGCCGTAATCCTGATGCCAGGCCCACGCCCCGCCCACCTTCGCTTCTTTCTGAATCATCTTGTGATGGTAGTGGTAGACTTCATCTCCCAGCAACGCCTCCATGCGGTCCACGACGCGTCGGCAGGAGGCGATTGCACCATAGATATCATCGTGCAGTTCATTCTCGACATTCAGTTTGACCGAGCCCCCTTCCCCATCGGCTCGACTGAAGGTCGCCTGCTGCATGGCCAGATCAGCTCGACCAATCTGACCTAACAAAGTCACTTCTTCCTGACTGAAGAGCGAATCCACAATCAGAAATCCATCTTTCTGAAACGCAGCAACCTGTTTTGCATCTAATAACGCCGCGCTCATCTCACTTCCCCCATAGTCAAACAGAACTTGAATTCATGTGCCAAGGAAGCTGATTAAAAATCGAAAGACGGAGGGTGCCAATACTCAAATCATCCCGTTTCAGAGACTATTCGCATTGAATGTCTCTACACAATTCACACTGTCGGGCAAGCCGACAGTGGCACCCAGACAGGTAACTCGATCAACGAATGGATGCTTCAGTTGGCAACTGCCGACAGTCTTTCTCAGCTCATATAAATACTAAAATCACAGAGTTGATTTGATTAACCGAGGGTGCCACTGTTGGCTGGTCCAACAGTGCCGAATCCTTCTCGGCAACCAATACTCAAATCATCCCGTTACGGAGACTGTTCTCATTGAATGTCTCTACACAATTCACACTGTCGGGCAAGCCGACAGTGGCACCCCTGATTTTTATCAGGCTAGTACACAGTCCCTCCTGAAGGGAAACATTACATTCATTTTAACCTGTTTGCTCACGGATTTCGAGCATCTCCTTCCCCCAAAACAAAAACACAGCCCGTTAACGAACAGACTGTGTTTTGTGTATAGTTCATAAATGCGGACAAAGTACAGAATCAGGCTTCGTCCAGCAGATTGACGGCGGCGAATTCCTGACCTTCCAGCATGGCCAGACTGGCACCACCGCCGGTGCTGACATGCGAGACCTGGTCGGCAAATCCCAGCTGTTGAACTGCGGCGGCACTGTCTCCCCCGCCGATGATACTGGTCGAATCACTGTCCGCGATCGCCTGGGCGACCGCTTTGGTTCCGGCGTCAAACGGGGTCATTTCAAAGACGCCCATCGGACCATTCCAGACAACCGTTTTCGCCGACTTGACGGTTTCGGCATAGATTTTTGCGGTCTCGGGACCGATATCCAGACCCTCAAAACCATCGGGAATCTCTCCCGCTTTGACAACCTGCTTATTACAGTTGCTGTTGAAGTCATCACCACAGTGAGTGTCAACCGGCAGCATCAGCTTATCGCCGCCTTTGGCGATTAACTCATTCGCGAGATCGACTTTGTCTTTCTCCACCAGGCTGTCGCCGACTTTCCCGCCTTGCGCCAGTGCAAACGTGTAAGCCATCGCGCCGCCAATCAGAACTTTATCGCAGATTCCCAGCAGGTTATCGATGACTTTAATCTTGTCGGAAACTTTGGCCCCTCCCAGAATCGCCACAAAGGGTCGCTCGGGACTGGCAATCACATCGGTCAGATATTGAATTTCCTTGGCGACCAGGAAGCCGACCACTTTGGGTTTTCCCGCCATCGCTTCAGGAACGGCTACCATGGAAGCGTCGGTTCGATGGCAGGTTCCAAAGGCATCGTTACAGTAAACATCGGCGAAAGCAGCCAGTTCGCCGGCGAAAGCAGCGTCCCCTTTTTTCTCCCCGGCGTTGAACCGCAGGTTTTCCAGGATCAGCACCTGGCCGTCCTGCAGCGCGTCGACTTTCGCTTTGGCATCTTCACCGACGGTATCGGTCGCGAAGGCCACATCCTGTCCCAGCAGTTCAGCCAGGCAGCCTGCTGTAGGTTTCAGGCTGTATTTGGAATCACTGGCTTCTCCCGTCGGACGACCGAGATGGCTCATAAGGATCAATCGGCCTCCCCGGTCAATCACCGACTTGATGGAAGGCAGCGCCATCCGCACCCGGCGATCATCGGTAATCTTGAGTTCATCATTCAAGGGGACATTGAAATCCACTCGCATTAAAACGGTTTTACCTGCAACGTCTACGTTCTCGATTGTCTTCTTAGCCATGGAAACTTGAACCAGTCTCTTATCTTACAGAGGTTGAATGTTGTGTATTGAAAACGATGCCCTCAAGCCAACCTGAAGTCATCCTGAATGATTCGACATTGATGCCAGCGAAACTGGATGTTCTGCAGACTACTCGTCCATCACATCTTTTTCTTTCGCATCGGCCATGCTGTTGACTTTACCTTCGAATTTTTTGGTCAGTTCCTGAACCTGGTCTTTGGTATCGTCACGTTCATCTTCCCCCATCACTTTGTCTTTTTCTGACTGATCCGCGTGCTTGTTGGCATCTCGGCGAATGTTTCTGATGGAAATCCGGGCTTCTTCAGCCAGTTCTTTGACCCGGGATACCATCTGCCGCCGTCGTTCTGTAGACAGGGGCGGAATATTCAATCGCACCACACGCCCATCCGTGTTGGGAGCCAGGCCCATATCACTGGCGGTAATCGCTTTGGCAATTTCTCCCACCATGCCGGCGTCGAAAGGGCGGATCAGAATCTGTTGTGGTTCCGGCACGCTGACATTGGCCATCTGCTTTAAAGGGGTCGGGGAGCCGTAATAGTCTACACGGACGGAATCGACCAGGCCCGGAGTGGCGCGTCCTGTTCGAATACCCTGCAATTGCCCCTGGAACACGTGAACCGCTTTGTCCATTCTCTCTTCCGCGTCGAGTAAAATTTCTGCCTGGTCCATGCTGCAAGTCCTTCAAATAGATAGCTTTACCTGAGTAGATTCGTCAATTATTCAATTATATCGTGGAAACGCCGCTGCGAGAGCTGATTCAGACGACTGGCCTGTTCTCTGCCTGGAAGCGGAAGCGGCACTGATTTTAGTTGACAGGCTGCTAAAATCAAACCTCAGGAACGAGAAAAACCAGCTGAATCAGGTCCAGCTGGCTTTTCTCAGTCATTCATCCAGGGTCGATCCCCATCACTATCGGTAACGGTTCATGAAATTGGCGATTCTTCGCGATTCATAATTCCGCTCAAATACAGCAGATTTTTCTCCTGCGGGAGATTGGTACGAAACTGCAGACTTTTATTTCCCGCCTGCAGCAGATCACGACGACTGATCTGACCCAGCAGCGTGCGATCCTCACTCACTACAGGTAACCTGCGGGTGGGAGTGCTGAGAAAGATCTGGGCGATGGTCAACAGATCCATGTCTTCCGATATACAACGGGCCTCGGTATCCATGAACGGAAAGATCTGCGACGAAGGCAGTTGCTCATAGCTGGCTTTAATCAGCACATCCATGCAGCATTTTTCAGAAAACACACCGAGAATCCGATGCTCGGCATCTATCACAGGTGCGCCTGAAATCCGATGATTCAGCAGCATCCCGATTGCTTCCAGAACATCCATATCCGGAGTTAACGTGATCAACTTTGTGACCATAATATCCTTAGCGAGAATTGGTTTATCCATCGCTCCTCCCTCCTTCTAAATTGGCGTTTAGAAACACAAGATAAATGAGACACACTGCGAAAGAAATGTTTTCCAAACTGCTGAGGACGTGCGTGCTCACTTCAGATATGTATTAACGCGACTGCGTCATTGGTTTCATGTGCGGGAAAGATGTTTATTCTACCAACCGGAAAACGGTTTCTCAAAAACATTCCCACTGATCACCTACTGGTTCACTAAGCTTTAGCGGCGATATCTTCTTCCAAGGCAAGCACTTAAAGAATTCTTCAAAAATACTTTGCGAAATTCGGACTTCGAATTTGTCAATCATCTCAGAAGAGAAGGAAGACCAGACTTATCAGAAACGACCTGAGACGCCTATAATCAGAGCTGATTCTTTCCAACAGGAATTCAGCTTCTGTATCAGCTTCACCAACAATACTGACTGTCCAAACAATAGAAATTAATCAAATGTCGCGCAGAGAGGAAATTGACGGGGTTGGGCTGCACCTGGGACGAGCCGACCAGACCACCAGTGACTGGATTGGTCAACACGAAGCGCTCAAGCAACTCCTGGCCTGCTGGCTGGTGATTGATGAAAAAGACATGCCCCTGACGCCGCGCCTGGTGGGGACTCCCGGGATTGGAAAAACGTCCCTGGCGATTGCAGGTGCACGCACCCGAAACCAGGAGCTTTACATCTATCAATGCACGGCTGATACCCGACCGGAAGATCTGCTGGTCACCCCCGTGCTGGCAGAGAGTGGCAAGATTGCGTACCATGCTTCCCCCCTGGTAACCGCCATGATTCGTGGAGGGATCTGCGTGCTGGATGAGGGCAACCGCATGAATGAAAAATCATGGGCCAGCCTGGCACCGCTGCTGGATCACCGCCGCTACGTGGAATCCATCGTGGCCGGTGTAACCATTCCCGCACATCCTGAATTCCGCTGTGCTGTCACGATGAACGAAGACGAATCCACCTTCGAAATCCCCGACTATATTCTAAGCCGCCTGCAGCCCAGCATCACGCTGGAGCATCCCAATCGGGAAGATGAAAAGATGATTCTCCACTATCATCTCCCCTTTGCAGACGAACACATGCTCGACCTGACCGTGGACTTTCTGCAGCAGTCGCACAGTCTGAAACTCGACTTTTCCAGTCGTGACGGCATCAACGTCCTGCGGCTGGCTCTAAAACGTGCCGCCCAGGATAAAGATCATCCCCTCAGTAAAGATGTCCTCTGGCTGGAAGCACTCAAGGCCTGCCTGGGTGAAGATGCCCTGGATCTTGAATCGCTGTCTGAAAAACGCACACAGAACCTGGGCGGAAATATGATGCCGATGGGACTGGGCGATTTCTTTTTTGCCCCGGATAACCCGCTACATCCGGACCGTGATGATGACGATGATGATTTTGATGACCTGGATTACGACGACGACGATGACGACCAGGATCAGTACTAAGACTGTATCCAGTTTTACTGTAGCGTCTCCAGGGCCATTTGGCCCGAGTAGATTAGATTGAGAGACGCTATGGTTAAATGTGATGCGATCTAAGACATCATCAGCGGGCTGACGTCCAACCAGCTACGGTTTTTTTGCCGTAAGCGGAGGTTCTTCAAAACTCAGGCGGATCTGAAACGGTTCGATCAGAATGTCCTGTTGCTCAAGATCGGGAACAGTCCAGATCCGCAGGCGGTTACTGGTCGTCGTTTCCTTGAGTACCACATCGCCGTTCCGCAGGTCGACAACCTGTAGATCAACCTGCGTACCATCGGCAGAAGCCACTCCGCTGACTCTGCGAATGCCAAAGGTCATCACGGGTAAATCCAGAAACTGGGAGAAATCAATCCCCTGGGCATCCACCGGCAGCGACCACATTAATTCTCCCGTCTGGCGATCAATGGAATAGGCCATTCCACTGAAGAGAAATGAAGTCAGGCTCAGCGAGCGAAATGTCACTCTGCTCTTAGCGACATAAGGCAGACTGACAAATACCAGGTATTGCCGTGAATTCTTCAGCACCAGCAGATTGAGCATCTTGGACGCAGGCTGCCCTTTGACTTCAAATTTCTGTTCGCCCGTCATTAAATCCAGAACAGCAATCGTGCCGTCCGGATGCATCATGACAATTTCATAATCCTGTCCCAGCGTATAAATGGAAGACTCGCTCAGTGACGTGTTCCAGATTTCCTCATTTTTCACCAGGTCCTTCAGATGCAGGAGTCGGGATTTATCTTCTTCGATCGTCAGCGTGAGCAGGTAGCGTTCAAATGCAAAGATCGGCGCCTCCCCCTCCTTCAGCTTGAACGTATTGATCACATCCCCGTTCTGACTGCTTAAGACCTCATACCACTGCTCGGATTGCACCTGCCCCGCTATGACGATCACATGTTCTGCATCGCCATAGTGCCGGCTGCTGATGCCGATTCCCTGTCGTTTCCAGATGACTTCCCCCGTCAACAGATCTGCGGCGATCAGTTCCGAACCGATCTGATAACAGATGAAATCTTCATTGATCGTTCCGATTCGCCCCAGTAATTCCCGATCCGCATTTCGCGTAACATATTCGCGTAACACAGGTGCCACCCCGGTACGTTCAATCGTAATATAATCACGAACACTGGGGGGCCCGGCCATGAGAGTCTGTTTCCACAACAACACGGGCCGGTCTTCTGAATCGCGATTCAAGGTATCCAGTACAAAAAACTCTGAACCAAAATCGACCACGAGATATTGCTGAAACACCCGCGCGGAAAAGAAGGATTGTTGTGGTACTTCAATCTCGGCTTTGAGAAGCGAGAAGGACCATTGCAGTTGCCCCTGACCATCGTAAGCCAGGAGCCATTCTTTCGCAGGCCCGACTTCCAGACGATAATTATTGAACAAGGCATTGGAAAGGCCGACGATCTCAACGGTCAGTGAAGTGTTCTGCCCCTTGTCCTGCTCTCCCCGGTAAACCTGAACCGTCTTTCCCTGCCAGGGTGATGCCTGTTTTGACTGTGTGGACTCCAGCTGTGATTCCCACTGTTCGGCCAGTTGTGACGCGGTTTTCCCATCCATGCAGACCACGTCCGGCCAGCGGGTGCGCAGCTCCTCAATATATTCCCCAGCCTGGGTCTGACGCCGGGCAGTGAGATAAATCTCTGTCAGTTTTGCTGTCGCATAAGCCGCGACCACAGACTTCTTCGACGAACGAAGCCGCTCCAGGTGCCGCATCATTGAGCTCTGCAGATAAGCCTGCTTTGCTGCCGGGGCCGAATCGATCTCCTGCTCCAGCCTGGCAATCAGCGCCATGCGTGCCTGCTGAGTTTCAGGCAGATTTCCACAACATTGCAGAAATCGTTCGAGGGCGGCACGATCGGCGTCGACCAGCTTCTGTGAATAATATCGGGTGAAGAATTCCGCGATCTGTTTCCGATCTTCCTCAGACGCCCGCAGAGTCAGCAGATCTAACTGAGCCCTTATCCAGCGGTCGGTGCGGACAAATCCGCCCCCTTTGACAGCTTCTGATTCCAACAGGCCTTTCAGCTCAGACAGTTTGATATAATTCTGAAGTGCTTCCTGTAAATTTCCACGCCGCTGATAGTTCACTGCCAGGATCTGATAAAATCTCTTTTGCTGGACATCGTCTACCAGCAGCTTTTGCATCTGGGAAATCTGTTTTTCATTCGGTATAAAATCATGATCCAGGTTTTCCAGATAGATATCTGCATACAGTCGCCGGGCACGCAGTGTCGGATTGATCTGGAGTGACCTCTCGATGAAATGCATCGCCTGGGTGACGTCCCCGGCAAACAGTTTCAACTCTCCCTTCAGCAACTGGGCAATCGCCTGGTCTTCAGGACGTGTAGACTGGCTCGCTAGTCGGATCTGCTCCTCGATTGCGGTGACCGACGGGAAGCCGACCACTTCAGTTTCATTCTGCGAGACCAGCATGCCTCCCGCTGCTGCCAGGTTCCCGATCAATGCTTCCGTTTCCACGCGGGTCCTGGCCAGCACCAGTCCATCATCCAGGCGGATACTTAAGATTTCTCCGGTCTCAACTGGCTGATAATAGGTGTTCTTGACCACAATCCCGCGGCCGCTGGGTGCCCCGATGCGCTGTGGTTTCGGCCAGGCAAGAGAACCATCGCTCAGCTTCAATGCTTCAATCTGATCATTTCCGACAAGTAGAATATTCCCTTCATGCACCGCGGCGATAAACAGGTTATTACCTCGGGGACGAGACCAGATCAAGCGCCCGTCGAACAGATCCAGGCATTGCAGTGTCTGTGACTTTCTGGATTCAATCAGTACACGGTTCCCGACAATCACGGGAGTGAACTCAGCCCAGCCTTCCTGGTTATCATTGGAATCGCGGGCAAAAGCGGCAAACATGGAAATCTCTTTACCGCCGGTATCAACGTGCCTCCAGAGCAGCTTACGTTGAATGAGATCAATGCCGATCGTGCAACCCGAACCCGTGGGGCAGACCAGCACCCCATGCGCGGCGGAGGGACTCAATCCCATCCTGCGGCGAATATGATCCAGGGTGCGCCGATCTGTGGTATAATCGCGGGCTATGGGATTGTCGCTGCGATACAATGACTGAGTCCAGATTGTCTGCCCTGTAGCGGCATCCAGAACCAGCAGACGAAATTCACGGCCTTCCTCTGCCAGGCAATACAATTTCCCATCCAGTGGTAAGGGAGCTCCCAGAAAATAATGGCCGGAGAAGTTAATCGGATTCTGCAGACGGGGGCCGCCCAGTTCCCATACAAATTTGCCGGTATCTGCTTCAAATGCCATCAGCCGGTTAAAGGAATTGGGCACGAGAACATGCTCACGGTCAAGCCGGCTGAAATGATAAAAGCCGGCAATGAATCCTACATTTTCCACACAGTAGACCAGCTTTCCATCAGTGCTTAAATGCCCGGCCGTGTAATCCTGCCAGGCGCGCTGGGTCAGATATTTTTCCAGTGGCGTTTGTGGAGTGCCTAAAAATTCTTCATCTTCGTTTTGAGGATCTTTGAGTAATTCCTGGTATAACGCATCCGAAACGGTCGTCTCCCAGTTTAACTGGCCCGTCTTCAACGATACCGATTTCAGATTGCGATGTGTTCTGAAAATCACCTGATCTCGAATCACAACAGGACTGGCGGCCGGTAAAACGCCTGCCTGATTCTTTCGGCGATGCTCTCCCAGTTTTTGCAACATATCCTCGACAGGAGGAGGGTCTTTCAGCAGTTGCAGAAAGGGCTCCTGAATCGTGGAGAACTCCCAGAGGGGTTTGGCAGAAGGGACTACAAATTCCGCAGAGGCCGTCCGGGCAGGACTGCCTCGATACATGGTCCAGTTATCCTGTTCCCGCGCAACCTGCAGATCCAGTCTGCCTGTCAGACGAGATAACCACTCCACTGGATTTTCATCCGCCGTAAACAGTGGAACCCTGGTACCATTGGGAAACTCGTAAACAGGCTTGTCCATGAGGCGCGAGAACTGCATCAGTGCCTGGCGGCATTTTCCCATGTTGCCGAGATGATACCAGGCCACGGCCAGTTTAAATGTCAGATGCGGTTCTTTGGAGAGAGCCAGTTCATGCTGGGTACTGAGCATTTCCCAGATTTCTGTAGCTGCGAGGAAATCTCCCCGTTCGAAGTAATATCCCCCCAGTGCATAAGCCGCCTCTGCACCTGCCTTGGTAAAGAAATAACGACGAACAATTTCGCGCAGCAGACTGTTATCATCCAGGGCCTCTGCCTGTTGCAGCATCTGTTCGGCAGTGGGGCCATATTGCAGACTGTAATAACGCCTGCCGGCATCAGGAAGCGTGGCAATCAACTGGTGCGCAGCTTCTTTCAGGCTCTCAAAACCAGTGGTCGAATCACTCTTCAGGTAATCTTCGGGGGCGTCCAGAATGGACTGCAGCTCCGGTACCGCAACCGGATACTTTTGCTCGCTGAGCAACTGCTTTGCATCCTGAAAACTTTTTGAATACTCACGACTGGTGGGAAACAGCGCATGCGGATCCCCTTCCATAATTCCATAGGCAGGACCATCATTCCGCATAGGCTGCGCAAGACAATTCGCCTGGAACACAAGACATTGCAGCAGAACCATCGTCAGTACAGCAATGTAATGAAGGCTACTTCTGGAAAGTCGGAATGAGAATATTTGAGAAACCATAGGCAAATGAAGGAGTTCTACTTTCCGTAATTCTGAATTAAAAATAAGACCGGTTTCAGGCGGGCATCGAAACCTGTCGTCCTGCTTGAGGAACGCAGCCTCTGCGTTAGTGAATGATTAATTTTGTATCTGCAATGACTTCTTTGATTTCTTCCGGTTTTAACTGTCCTGCCTGATAGGCCCGGTTTGCTTTGACAACGCCTTCCCACATCATCACATTGACGCTGGCGTCCTGCTTCACATTATACCCGGGCGGGCCTGTTGCCCCCTCATAAACGGTTAACGGCACATGCTGAATGTGATACTTCGCAGCGATTTTTTCCAGGTTCGGCTTCACTTCAGCGGGTGTCTCAGTCAACATCACAACGAAGGCAGCCAGTTTCTCGTCCTGATGCGCGTCGACTTCAGCATCCAGTTCCTGAATCAGTTTTGTCGTCGATTCATCGAGTTCTCTGACAAACACTCCCACCACAGGCCGCTCCCCATACAGGCAGCGGTAACACAATGTTTTTCCCTTATTGGGACCGGTCACATCAGAGACTTCAAAGGGGAGCGGAATCGCGCCAATTTCCATGCCTGACTGATAGGTCACCCGTTCCGTATTCTTCTGATCTGAATTATTCTCAGAATCTTCTGTTTCGATTTCCTCTGCGCTGGAGGCGGCCACTGTTGCTGAGTGATCGTCCTGTGAACCAGTCACCTGTCCGGAATTTCCACACCCTGTCACACATACGACACAATATAAGAAACCGAAAGTGACAGCCGACAGCATTCTGGCAACACGGACCACAGGCACAACTCAATTCCTTTCACACGAGAGGGCAGCACAGTTTATCGCAGCTTCTCTCGATCAATCTACACGGCAGATTTTACACGGCCCCGCTATTCCTTGAGAGACGACAATAAACCTGAACACAGGCTGGCAGGCAGAAACGACCTCACCCGCAGTCTCAATTGTACGCCGCCGGCACATTAGCTGTCGAGTACGAAAGAGGATTTTTGCGGGTGAGTCAGTCGCCTGAATTAGAGGGTTTTTGCTTACTTTTCAGCCAAAATCGTGTTTACGATTTCAGTTGATCAACTACTTCCAGAATTGCTTTACTGTCATCGGCCGCTTTGACTTTGGTGTTTTTCATGACAATTTTGCCATTTTTGTCAATCACAAAAGTCCAGCGTGCCGCTGTGACACCGCGGGTTAAGGTTTCTTCCTTACCATCGATGGTACGTTTGATCGAACCGCCCTCTTTCAAAGGCACACCAAACTTTTTGGCTACGCCGCCATCTTCATCAGCCAGCAGAGTGAAATTCAGATCATACTCTTTTTTGAAGATCTGATGATTGCGAACAGAATCTCCACTGACGCCAATCACTTCCACATCTTCGCCCTGCAGTTTTTTCATATCATCACGAAAACCACACGCCTGCTTGGTACAGCCTCCGGTTAAATCAGCCGGATAGAAATAAACGACCAGGATTTTCTTGCCCACATAGTCCGTTGATTTCCAGCCTTTACCCTGGTCATCTTTCGCCGTAAACGCGGGCGCACTGTCACCCACTTCCAGTTTGCCGGGAGGGGCATTGACCTGACCGAAGGCATTCGCAGTCAGTCCACAGATACAGGCCACACTTAACATCGAACCGAGTAATTCACGATACGAATACTTCATGTCATTCACCTTGTCTAAAAAGAATAAAATCATGTTTTGTAAACAGCACTTTTGAACGCATTAGATTGAACCAGAGCATCTCCCGAACGGAGTGAATCGTTCCCACTCCCCCTCGGGACGCAATCGTAAAACAGGACACATTTTATTTAATACTTAACGCAGATATTTTTTTCGACTCATTTGCCGGGATCTGGCCATCAGTTCCGAATGCCGTCAATCTTCGCGGCGAGGCGATCAGCAGTTGATTCCCGGCGATCACCAGATTGCCGCCTGTCGCACCATACCGCTTCCGCAGAGAGATCTTTCGCTTCAGGTATCCCTGCTCTGTATGAACAACAAGAATCTCTTCTCTCAAAGGCCAGTAGGTATAATCGCCGGCTAAAATTCCTCTGCCATAACCAAAACCTTCCGGGTCATGATAACCGGTTTTCCAGTTGATCCTGCCTGTAGCACGATCGAGCCCAAACAATCGGTCTCCACTGACAACCAGTGTGGACTGGGTGGCTCCCAACAGGTTTCGAATCTGCTCCGGCCAGGGACGCTGCCAGAGCAGTAATCCGGATTCTGCATCGAAGGCCATCAGTTGCGATGAATCCTGCGGCGCAGCAAACAGAATCCCGCGATCATAGAGACAGGGGACCAGCCCTGTTTTCATATGATTACTCAATTCCTCTTTGTCCGTTTTATCCTGGGAAGGGTATGTCACCAGCCAGTTCAATTTTCCATTCACGGTATTCAGAGAAGCAATTGCTCCCATATCAGTTGATAGATACAGCTGATCTTCACCCAGAGTCAGCAATAGATGGCTGATATAATTGACGCCTTCCTCAATACTTCTTAATGCCAGGCAGACTTTCTGATTCCAGATCATTTCACCTGTATCCGCGGAGAAACAGGCGACATTCGTCTGCACTTCCGGAAACCCCCGATGCAATACCACGTACAACCGGTTGCCTGAAACGACTGGTGCCCCTTCAAACGACCAGACAAAGTTCTGCTCTCGCAGCTGGGCGGATGAAATTTTCCATAACAGCTTGCCCTGCCCCTGGTCGAGATCCAGGCAGACCAGATCAGAAAACAGCCCCAACCGTTCGTCTTTGGCAACGGACGTGACCGGCGATCCCATCCGCGCATACAGGCGGCCTCCTGCAATCGTAGAAGTATAGCGGGGCACGCCGACGACCGGCCGGAACGGCAGTCTGCTTACTCGATGGCTGGCAGAAGGATACAAGATCGGACTGGACTGGGGATCCTGGGACCAGGCGGGTAATCCTGTTTTCCAGTTCAAGCCATAGATACGCTCGGCGTCATTGAAGAAGACATGCTCCTGGTGCACCACGGGAAACAGTCCGGGAGGAACACGAAATCCAAAAGCCGGTTTTGCTGTAAATTCCTGACTCCAGACCAGGGGGACCGGGAAAGACCAGTCAACAGCGCCGATCTCCGGTGGCTGCGCTGCTTTGAAATTACGCGTCTGATGTCCGGCAAAAGTTTTCAGTTCGCTGCGGTTATCAGGCAGTGAAACGCGACTGGGGTCAGCGAGAATCTCTGCCAGCAAGTCTGAGAGGTTACCCTCTTTCCCAGCGAGTCTGCCGGTGGCCTGCGGATACTTTTTGCGGAACTGACCCTGCTCAAAATCAGCCTGACTGAAATTTCCTTGAAAAAAACTGACCAGAATCAGGCGAGCCAGAATTTCGGGAACCGGTAAATCCGTATCGGGGTAATGAAACAGTCCGGTATCATACACGGGAGAATCAGAAGCCGTCCGCGGAATCAGCTTACGCCAGAGGGAGCGTGCTTCAGCCAGTTGCCCCTCTTCCCAGGCCATCTCTCCCAGCAGGTTCAGAGCATCATCCCCGTAACTGCTCATCAATGCCTGTTCGGTGATGTTGACCAGGGGTTGCCTGCCTGAGCCGGCTAACGCTTCTTCATACCAGCGTTTTGCGCGGGGGTCGACTTTTTCTCGATAAATGGCAATCGCTTCAGGAGGAAAGCCGGCCAGCAGATTCTGACAGTATTCAGAGACACGTAAATATCGCCCGGGTGCTTCGGGATAGAGCGAATCGCCATACTCATCAGAGATCTGAATGAGAATTTTCACCGCATCTTCCCATTGCTGTTCGGAAAGATAATCGCGGACGGAGCCCATTTTCTTGAGCACCGTATTATTTACATCCAGTGAGACCGACTCTCGAAAGCGGGACGATATAACCTGCGGTTCCGGTTGCGCCAGCATGATTTCAGTGGAGAAAGTGAACGCGCCCCATACAAAAAGAGCGATGCAACCGCGAAGTATTTGCATGGTTCTGAATTCCTCGCCCTTTACAACCACAAATGACAGGCACAGGTAACAGGCATTAAAAAGGACACGCCCGGGTAGACGTGTCCTGATCTGAAACTTCTCAAATTCAGAGAGTTCTGATTTCCATTAAAACTGGGCTGGTTTGAATTTCACTTCACCCAGATCCACTGTTTCACCCGCCTTGATGTTCACAGTAAATTTACGATCCAGGTAACCCGCTTTTTCCTGCCAGATACGAAATTCATTTTTTCCTTCGGGCAGATTTTCAATCGTAAATTTTCCATCCTCGTCAGAGACAACGGCATAAGGATGATCTACAACAAACCAGTAAGCGGTCATCCAGGGGTGGATATCGCACTTTACCTGCATCGGCAGAATTTCGGGAATGACGTTTTCAACTTCTTTGCCTTCACGATCATTGGGAGCCAGAATAAAGTTCACGGCCTGGTTTTTGATCGGAAATGTATGAGTGTTGTGAGCGACGGGATCATTTGACTTGACGATCACTTTCTGATCGGTGCGTACAATCAGTGCGTGTGGCTCGAAAGTACAGCCTTTCTGATCGAACACGACGGTCTTCTCTTTCGATTCTTTCAAATCAGGATGAATTTCTTTGGCGCGTCTCATATACATGAAGACATTTGCAATTCCCTTGTTATCGGGATTGACGACCAGATCGTTATTCAAATGATCTGAGGCAGCACAGACTGCCGGATCTTTGACAGCAGGATCGCCTTTTTCACGCTGTACGGTTCGCTTGGGAGCCTCACCATCATAGACAAACCGGCCTGTTACCGAACCCCAGCCAGCTGCAGAAACTGCTGCAGGTGAGAGGAAAAAGAAACCAGAAATCAGAAGAGCCGCTAAAAATATCTGGTTAGGATTCAACTTTCGCATAATTAAAATTCCTCGTCTATTGAATATGATTGTACTGAACATCGTGGGGAAGGAGCACGGAAAACCGTGTTGACGCTGTTGCTTCAAACCGGGAAAGCCGCACTGTAGGAAGGTAACAAGTCAAGCGAGATCCGTATTCTCTACAAAACACCCGCTCTGTGTGTATTTGATCTACCTCTTCAGGATGACACAACAAACTACCAAAATCAAGTATCTATGAAACAGGATTACATCAATTTTCAGGATCAAAAGCTGCCAATATGCTGTGACTGCCGGGAATTAGAGCCCAAAAAACGGTTCTGAAATCGGCTCCGAATAAAACATCTCACCCTGCGAAAGACATTTAAAGAGCAAGACCCTGCAATAACTGCTCCAGCAACTCTTTGCCGTCGCGGATCTCAACACCGATTTCAAGCCCCCAGACCGGAACGCCATAAAACATAGGTTCACTTGTTTTAACCAGATCCTTACAGGTCGTGAGAATCAGATCAACGTTCGCCTGCCGGGCCCGGTTTCCAATTTCCTGAAGCTCCTCATGTGTATAATGATGATGATCCGCGAAGATCTGCAGCTCCGCCACATCAAATCCCGCCTGTTCCAGTGTGAGTCGAAAACCGGCGGGATTTCCAATCGCGCAGAATGCCCAGACACGCTTGCCCCTGACGGAATCCAGGGAGAGCCTCTCATTGGCTACATTGATCAATGACTGCGGTTGAAACGTTGCACTGGCAATGCGGTCCGCGGGTACGAATTTGATCAACGCCTGGTTCAACTGCGCAAGTTCTGCATCAGGGCATTGATCGACGCGAGTCAGAATGACGAAGTCCGCGCGTCGGAGCGAAGCGGGGGGCTCGCGCAGCAGTCCCCGCGGAAGAAGATAGCCGTGTCCCCAGGGACAAACCGCATCGACTAACACCAGATCCAAAGTTCGTCCCAGTTTCCGATGCTGAAACCCATCATCCAGAATCAGAACCTGTGCCCCTTCATGGAGGGCCTTTTCAGCGGATGCACAACGGTCCGGATTCTGATAATGAGGCACGCCGGGACAGAGTCGATCCAGCAACAGTTTTTCATCATTCACTTCACCAGGCAACGCCCGATATCCGCGGCTCAGGAGTGCAACCTGTGTTTCACGATTTAGAAACCACTGGGTGAGCCAGGCGACAAAGGGAGTCTTTCCGGTACCTCCCGTGGTCAGGTTTCCGAGACTGACCACAGGCACAGCGACGGTTCTGACAGTTCGAAGCCGCCAGTCGAACATCCGATTACGAACGCCCACTCCAACTCGATATAAGAGACTCAAGCACCGCAGACCGGGGAGATAAAGCAGACGGGCGCACCAGTCCTGTCGCTGGCCCGAGATGACCCTCAAATATTCCACTTCGTCCACGAATCAGCCTGCCTGCATCTATGTCATGTGAAATAAGTCGTCGGCGGTGCCAATACAAAGAACACGCCCTGCTCAAAACATGATAGCCGAGTCGTTACCATCTGGCTAATCAGCAGCCAGACTCAGTAACACAATCTACTATCCTGCTCTCAACAGGGCGTGGTTTTACTTGAATATTCGGGCCTCACAGTAAGAGGACCAAATATTCTCTCAGAAATAAATACACTCTCAATGAGGTCTCGTCTGACCTGATTCGTACTTCTTATAGCTTACTTCTACAATTCGTCCCATGATCAGCCTGACGCGTTGCGTCTGGGGAACACGACCCGTTTCAGGATAAATCGCATACACCTGGTAGACGTGTTGAATACCGGGAATCAGGGGACGCTTCGTCACAAATTCCCAGATATCTTCGTTCTCAGGGCTCCGATATCCGATCATCTCATCCCGCTGTCGATTCAAAGCGACGACGCGAATATCGGTAGCCCCGGGTGCATACACATCCAGCCCCGCATCCCGTGGATGACCTTCCGGACCATCGGCGGGCATCATCCGGGTGGGACGCATGTAAGCGGTGCCCATTGTTCCCGGGTAGTGCAGAATCCGGGGACGCATCGGCGGCGACTGCACTGGCATCATCTGCAAGTCTGGTTGCGGCGACAGATCACCGGCTGGCAGCCCATCAAAATCAGCAATATCACTTCCAGACTGGCACGACTGGCAACCGCCGCGCGAACTGTTTCCCATACCATAGACGGCTCCCTGATAGTATTGATCGACAAGTGATCCACTGCCACAGGAACCTCCCCCGCAGCCTGGTTTACATTTATGTTTATGGCCCAGCTTCCAGGGACTGCAACACTTTCCTGAATGAAACAGTGACAGCCCGCCTCCTTTACAGTGACCATGTCCGCATTTATGTCCAGCTTCCAGCTGGCCTGGTATCGCCAGGCAGATCAGACTCAGAATCAATATTCCGGTAAGACCTGCCCGGGCAGTCAATTTCTTTTTCATATTAACCCGTTGCTCCCTGTAATAATGAGACCGGCTTCATGTTCTCTTCAGAACTGTGCGACCGGTGAATTTCTCATCAACATTGTCTCAGAAATCTAAAGCACTCTCTTATGTGTGAAACGAACCAGTTGTTTTTCAAAACGAAAATCAAACCAGTCTGATAATGAAAGAACTCCTGTCTTCCTTATCATTCAACCAGGCAAACTCAGTTGCCCGGCTGTCAGCTTTGTGTATTTGCCAGAATGCTTTCACGGGAAAGACACTCTTAGCCAAAGCGTATCACGCCCCCATAAAAGCGCCGGATAGAAATCGCAGAAAGTCGAAGTTGGGGGAATTGAGTTGAACAGCTCGAAGCGTCCTGTCGAACCGGAAAGAAATCCGCATCAGTCCGCCTGGACAAGCATGTCAAAATCGGACGGTTACTGCTGGTAAAACAATCCGTTTGAATGAATTTTCACCTGTTACACTGAATAAACCAGGCAGACGCAGTATTCCCCCAAACCCAGTTATAGAAACTGGTTGCGACATCATAATAAAGCCAGTCAGAGCGAAGATAACAGGTTGGATTACACCGTATGCTCCGCCTGGGGATAGCAGTAGTGACCGGGAACAGACAACATTGACTTTTCAACTAATGAGAACTAAATTGCCATGACCAAAGTGTCGATGCCGACTGATGTATTTGTCACACAAGCCAATATATCTGACGTTCTGAATATCAAATTTGATCTCGGACACATAAACTCAGTATAATGCTGGCAACCTGATTCAGGTTTGATAAATGATTGCATTTTCGAGACTTTTGAAAAATGTAACCGTTGTGAAAGCCCGATTTTACAAGAAGTGTGAAACGTCTCTGTGAATGGATTCTGCACTAGACGATGTAAAGTGGTGTGCTGATAGTCGGTAAACGTTCCTGCCTAATCAACCAATCTCAGTGCCTCGACTTAATTAATACATCGAAGTTAATTCTTTTTTTGCAGAAGTGAGATTCAATAATGTTAAGTAAGAGCAGTTTCCGATTTGGTTTTTTGAGTGCCTGTCTGTTAATGCTGAGTACCTCAAGTTCATTCGGTCAGGAATGGGCTGAGAAAATGTTCGACAAAGACAAGATCGATTTCGGGGTCATTGCCCGCGGGTCAGATGCTCAATTCCGTCTGAAAATTAAAAATATCTACCCCAGTCCCGTGCACATTTCCAATGTCCGCACCACGTGTGGCTGTTCGGCAGCCGAACCTTCCAAGAACATCCTGGAGAGCGGCGAAGAAGGCTATATCCAGGTCAAAATGGATACCGCCCGTTTTCAACGACGTAAAGATTCCAACGTCATTATCACCATCGACGCACCACAGTATGCAGAAGTTCGGATTCCGATCACGGCTTACATCAGAACAGACGTGGTCTTCACTCCCG